>NZ_JBSFET010000055.1:0-42318 GCF_053594575.1 Streptomyces sp. NPDC001880 | reverse complement strand
AACCGGACGCTGACACGGAACACCGTCCACCACACCGAACGCCGTCCGCAGCGACTCGTGCCGCCCCAACAGATCCTCGAACGCCCGGCGCAGCACCGCCACATCCAGCGCACCACTCAGCCGATACACACCCGGCACCGCATACGCACCATGCGAACCACCAGCCTGAGTCGTCAGCCACATCGCCAACTGCCCCGACGACAACGGATACCACTCCGCAGCGGGCGCACATCCGATCTCGTATCGGCTCAGATTGCTGTCCACACTCACTGCTGCCTCGTTCCTGGGGGTGATGGTCGGGTCGGGGTCGCTGGGGGATGCAGGGCTCATCGCACGAGCTTTTCGACGCGTGTGTCGGCCAGATCGGCCCGAGCGATCACGACATCTCCGGTGTCGGTGCGGCAGATCAGTTCCAGAGCTGTGTACCGCTCCCAGTTGGGCAGCGCCTCGCGTACCAGGGGCGCCACCCGGTGCAGGAAGTGGGTGGCGGGGTGGACCTGGTCCGGGTTCTCGTCGCATCCCGGACGGCCGGCGGGCTTCGACGCGACGTCTTCGATGGCGATCTCGCGAACAACCTTCGCGTACTGCGACCAGCGCACGAGGGTGCTGGTGCCCTCCGCGTGCAGCAGGTGGAAGAGGCGCTGCGGATCCAGGCTGCCGTCCGCGGGCCGGGCCACGATGTCCTCGGTGTACTCCTCGTCGACCCAGGCGCGCTGCCAGGCCCGGTGCCGGCCCTTCGCGGCCCGCAGGGCGCGGGCGTGCAGTTCGGCGCGGGGCGGCAGTGGCAGCCGGTCGGCCGCCCGCGTTCCGTTGGAGTACATCGGCACGCTGGTGAAGGGCCATTGCTCGGACTCGGTCACCAGGACGTACAGCAGGGCGGCGGCGAGGAGCCAGCCGATCGAGGCGAGGACGGTGGCGCCCGCCCCGTCCGGCGTCGTCGCGTGAGGGGCCGGTGTGTCACCGGTGACCAGGGAGACGAGCCAGGGCCAGTCGAGCAGCAGCAGGTAGCACCACATCTGGACCCAGTAGGCGGGCATCATCACGCAGAGGATGCCGAGGTGCAGGCAGACCCAGCCCAGGATCAGCGGCAGGCGCAGCTCCGAGCTGAAGATCGCGGCGAGGGATCCCAGCTCCAGAACCAGCGTCCCCCAGGCCGCCAGGCGGCACAGCGCCGGGCTTTCGGTCATCAGCCGGGACAGCCACGGCCAGCGGGCCACGGGCGCCGACTGCTCCAGGTAGAAACGGAGCGCCGAGCCGTCCCGCCACCCGTGCCAGCCGTACCGGACTTTCGCCACGCCGCCCGCGAACATCGTGTATGCGAGCATCACCAACAACAGGGTCGGTGCGAAACCGGACGTGAGCACGGAGTCCTCGGAGAGGAGCAGGGGCCAAGCCGTGTGCCGAGCGAGCAGACCGTCGAGGGAAAAGTCGTATGACACGGAGAAGCTCATGCACAGCAGCGCGTAGAGCGCCGAGTGGGTGGAGTGGTTGGCGCCGAGAGCCCCGGAGTTGACGGCGTGCAGGAAGGCGAAGCCGAGGAAGGTGAGGGCTCCGGTGACGGGCTGGAGGAGACCGAGAGCGGCGGCAGCCCACACCACCACCGTCAGTCTGGCGACGAGGCGCAGCACCGGCGGTCGGACCCAGCGGATGCCGAACACCCGCAGGGCACCGGGAGCCGTGTAGAAGGCCGGTTGGGTCTTCTCGACGATCCTTGCGGAGGAGAGGGGAGACGGCTGGTCGACGAGGCAGATGACCAGAAGTCCCGCGTAGAAGACCGCCCGGAGCACTCCCGGGATCGATGGCATTGTTTCGAGCCACCAGTGCGTGATCATGTGTAGGTCCATCCGTGGGTGAAATCCGGCTGGTGCCGTGACCGGCAATGTTTGTCCCATGAGGAGCGTCGTCCGGTGCGTGCGATCGCAAGGCGACCGGAAGTCCTGGTAGCGGAGCTACCTGGGCTCTTGTCCAACGCCGCGAGCGTGCGTGCTGGGCGGCGCGACGGGGCAAAGCTTGCCGGGTGGGGCAACTGGTGCCGGGTGGGGCACTGGAGGTGTGTGCGTGGGTCGCCATCGGCGGCCGTGGCTGCTGCTACCAGCGGCGGGTCTCGGCGAAGAAGTCCGCCACCTCGACCGCGGTGCCCGCCCGGCGGGCACGGCCCAGGACGTGGGCGCCCACGGCGAGGTCGAGCACGCCGAGTCCGAACGGGGAGAAGATCACGGGTCGGGTGTCGGGTGTCACCGCGCCCTCGATCACGTCGGCGAGCGTGCCGGTGACGAAGTCCCGCCCTCCGGTGACCTGTTCGGCCAGGTGCGGGGAGGTGTTGGCCTTCATGCAGTGTTCGACGTCGTCGAGGATGTTGGCAGCAGCCAGGATCACCTCGGGAGCCAGGTCGCGCAGCGAGATGTTGAGTACGAGCTGGCCGGGCTCGAAGGGGGTGTGCACGTAGGGGACACCCGCAGTCGTGGTGAACACGACGGTCTGCGCCGCCAGCGCGCTGTCCAGGGAGGAGGTGAACGCGGCCGGCGTGCCGAGGGTGTCCCGAATGTGTCCGGCGAGGGCCTGACCGGAGCCCTCGTGCAGGTCGTGGACCAGGTAGCTGTCGGGGCGCACACCCGCGGCGTGCAGATAGTCGCAGACGTTCCGCGCGATGATCCCGGCGCCGATGACGGAGACCGTGGTGCCCTGGTAGCCGCTGGGCCGCAGGGTGGTTGCGGCGACCGCGGCGGACGCGGCGGTGCGGGCGGAGCTGATGGTCGCGGCCTCCAGGCAGGCCACGGGGTATCCGGTCTCGTAGTCGTTGAGGACGAGGACGGCGGAGGCCCGGGGACGGCCGGCGACGGTGTTGGCCGGGAAGCTGGAGATCCACTTGATGCCGGCGAGCCGGACGTCAGCGCCGAGGAAGGCGGGGAGAGCGATGATCCGGGAGTCCGGCTTCTCCGGGAACCGCAGGAAATAGCTGTCCGGATTGACCGACTCCCCGGCGCGGTGCTGCACGTAGGTGCGGCGTACGAGCTCGATGACAGCGGCCCGGTCCTCCTGGAGGATCTCGTGGACGACGGGTCCGGGGACCATGGTGAAGTCGAACATGGGGGTTGCGGTTCCTTTGCTGGGAGTCGGGAGCACGACGCTCAACCGGCGTGCGGTGCGAGGGCAGTGGTGCGGACGAGGCGCACGGGCCCGAGGGGGAGCAGCGGCTGCACGGGGCGCAATCCCTCGGGGCCGAAGTTCGCCAGCACCCAGGGGTCGTCGTAGATGGTGGAGAGGTAGCGGTCGCCCATGTCGGGGGAGATGCACACCGAGCGCAGGGTCCGTTCGGGGTCGTACCGCTCCAGCCACTGCAGGGTGCCGGCGACCACGGTGCCGGTGGACCCGCCGAAGAGCAAGCCGCGTTTGGCGAGGGTGCGGCACAGCCGGACCGTGTCCAGCTCTGTCACGTGGATGAGGTCGTCGAAGACCTCCGCGTCGAACAGGGGAGGCTTCACGGCGGCCCCGAGGCCGGGGATGAGCCGGGTTCCGGCCGGCCGGCCGAAGGTGACCGAGCCGACTGTGTCGACGGCGACGAGCCGGGCGTGGCTGCCGCTGTCGCGGAAGTAGCGGGCGCAGCCCACGGCGGTGCCGCCGGTGCCGACGCCGACGAACAGTACGTCCACGTCGGGCATGTGCTCGAGGATCGCCGGGGCCGTGCCCTCGTAGTGGGCACCCCAGTTGGCGGGGTTGCTGTACTGGTTGAGCCAGAGGTATCGGTCGTCCTCGGCGCACAGGGCGCGCACCTGGTCCAGGCGGGCCTTGAGGAATCCGCCTTCGGGGTCGGGCTCGTCCACGACCAGCAGCTCGGTGCCGAGGGCCCGCATCATGGCGGCCGTGGTCTCGTTGCATCGGGCGTCGGTGACGCACACGAAGCGCAGCCCCTTCTGCGCGGCGATGACGCTCAGCGCCACACCGAGGTTGCCGGAGGAGGATTCGACGAGGACGGAGTCCTCTCGCAGGAGGTGGCTCCGTTCGGCTGCGGCGACCATGGTGGCGGCCGCCCGCAACTTGATCGAGCCGGCGAGATTCAGCCCCTCGCACTTCATGTGGAGAGCGTGGCCGAACAGCGGCGCCAGGTCGACGAAGAGATCGGAACCTTTCGTCTCCTGCGGAGCGGTCGGAGGGATCACAGCCCAGCCTCCTGTCGTGCTCCCGCGCCGGGGGCGGGCGCGTCGGCCCGGGATCCGGCCCTGACCGTGATCACGGTGTCGGCGGCTGCCAGCAGGTCCGGGTTGTGCGAGACGACTATCCAGGCCCCGGGCCACTTCTTCGGCAGGGTCTGCCATATCGACCTGGCGGTGGCTCCGTCCAGCGAGGAGTCGCAGTCGTCGACGACGTACAGCTCCGCGGGACGGCACAGCATGCGGGCGAGCGCCAGGCGCTGGCGCTGGCCGCCGGACAGGCGGCTGGCCGCTCCGGAGTCGAGCCGGGTGTCGAGACCGTCCGGCAGCTCGGGCGAACCGGGGCGCAGGTGCACGGCCGCCATGACCTCGTCGAGGTGCGCGTCGGTGATGTCGTCGGCGCCGAGAAGCAGGTTCTCCCGCACGGTGCCCGGCAGGAACCGGGACTGCTGCCGGGCGTGGCCGACGGACGGCGCGCCCAGCCGGCTCAGGTCGCCGGTCACGTCGGTGCCGTTCCAGGAAACGCGACCCTGCACACCGGGCTGGAGTCCCAGCAGGCCCCGGACGAGCATGCTCTTGCCCGACCCGATGTCGCCGGTGAGGGCGACGAGTCGGCCGGGGGCGACCTCGAAGCCGACCGGCTCGGGTGCCGTCACCCCGTCGGGGGCGGTGCAGGTCAGGCCGGACACGGTGAGCAGGCGCAGCGGATCCTCGGCAGGGGCAGGCTCGGAAGCGGCCGGGGGCTCCTCGGCCTCGGCCGATCCCGCCAGCTCGGCGAGACGTCCGTACGAGACCTTGCCGCCCTGGTATCGGGCGAGAATCTTGCCGAAGAAGTACATCTGCTGGCCCAGCCAGCCCGCGTACGTCAGGAAGAGCACCAACTTGCCGACGGAGAAGGAGCCGTCGGCGATGCGGGCGCTGACCGTGAACAGCACCACGGCCGTGCCCACCATGACGAGGTTGCGGAAGAGGTCTGACAGCAGGTCCAGGTAGACCTGGTGGCGCAGCTGCACGTCGCGCCGCCAGGCGAACCGCCGCTCCAGTGCCTGGAACCTTCCGTCGATCGTGTGAGACAGCCGCAGGTCGCGGATGCCGGTCAGGACATCGGCGATCTCGGATCCGACCACGCCCTGGCGTACGCGGGTCTCGGCCTGCAGCTCGGCCACACGGTTTTTCAGGACGATGGAAGCCCACAGTCCGCCGAGCAGGAGCAGGAGCGGAATGGTCATGACGAGGTCGCTGACCGCGAGGACCGCCACCGCGATGACAAGCAGCACCGAGCGGTAGATGAGGTCGGTGGTCCACTCCAGCAGTCCGCCGATCTCGTCGCTGTCGTCGCGCAGCCGGCTGATGGCCTCGGCGTTCCCACGGACGGTGGCGCGGGCCGAGGGTTGGCGCAACAACCGCCGCAGTACGTGGACCTTGATCCATGCGCTCGTGCGGAAGATGAGCGAGAAGGTGAGCTGGAGCCCGGCCCACAGCACGGCAGCGCGCAGGGCCATCAGCGCGACGGCTGCCGCCAGCAGCCACCAGATGCCGCTGCCGCCCAGGGGCCCGTCGGCTCGGTCCAGCATGCTGGAGATGATCACGCCGACCAGCAGCGGTATGCCGTAGACGGCGCTCCAGGCCGTCATGGCGGTGAAGTACAGGGCCTTCAGTCCGGTTCCGCAACTGTGCAGGAACCGGCCGAACGCTACGGTGCCGAGCTGAGCACCTCGATCGGTGGTCACCGGATTGTCCCTCCTGCGAGCGCGCCGGGGTCGCCGGCCGCGCCGCCCTTGTCAGTGGCGTCGGTGAACTCCTTGACGCAGCCGGCCTCCATGGCCATGACGCGGTCCACGCCGCGCAGCGCGCCGGTGCGGTGCTCGACCATGACGACCGTGCAGTCCCGCACCACGGTCTCCAGCAAGCCCGCCCAGATCCGCTCGGTCTCCGGGTCGAACCGGGATGCGGCCTCGTCGACGATCAGCAGGCTGTACGGGCGCACCAGCACCCGTGCGACTGCCAGGATCTGCATCTCGCCGTCGGAGAGCCCGCGCCCCCCCGTTCCGATCCGGGTCTCCAGTCCTTCGGGGAGCGCGCGTACCCAGTCGGCCGCGTCGAGCCGTTCAAGTGCCTCCCACACCTTTTCGGCGGTGACCGAGGTGTCGAAGAGGGAGATGTTCTCCCGGACCGTGGCGGAGAAGACATGGGCGCGCTGGCTGAGCACGGCGACCCGTTCGGCGAACCGGCCAGGGGGGAGGCCGCCGACCTCCACCCCTCCGACGAGCACCCGGCCCCGGTCCGGTCCGGCCAGCCCGCACAGGAGGTTGACGACCGTGCTCTTGCCGGCACCGGTGGGCCCGATGATGCCGAGGCTGCCGCCCGGCGGGACCCTGAACGACACGTCCTTGAGCACCGGGGTGCCGTCGTAGCCGAAGGAGACGTTCTCGAAGACGACCTCCAGCGGGCCTTCCGGCAGTCCTGCTGCCTCGCCCTGCGGTGCGGCAGAGCGGTGCTCCCCAGCGAGCCCCCGGGCCGCAGTCTTCAACACCGCTGCCATCTGCTGGAGTTGGCCGAACTGTGAGGACATTTCCTCCAGCGGGCGCTGGAGCAGGTCCACGTACAGGTAGATCATCGTGAGCGTGCCGATGGAAATGGCGCCCAGCTCCAACTGCCGCAGGCCGAAGCCGAATCCGATCCCGAAGGCCAGTGCGAAGCACAGCTGTGTGACCGGCCAGAACGCGCGTCCGCTGATGTAGGCGCGGCCCTCGGTGCGCAGCAGCGCGTCGAGGCCGGAGCGGGTGTGGTCCGCCGCCCAGTCCGAGCGCCGCATCAACAGCAGTTCGTCGCGTGCGGCCAGCGAGTCGCCGACGAAGCCGAAGAGACCGGCCTGCTGCTCACGGGCCGCCTCCCAGCGGGTCACGGAGCGCCGGGCCATACGCGTCAGCAGGAAGCACACGGCGACCACGAGGACCGAGATGGTCAGGCCCGCCACCGGTACCACGAGGGACATCGCGACGATCGTGCCGACCGCGAGCGCGATGTTGCTCAGCAGGCGGAAACCGGACTCGGCGATGGCCTTGCCCACGATGTTGGCGTTTCCGTCGACCTGCTCCAGGGTCTCGCCGACTTGGCGGCTCTCCACTTCCAGGACCGGGCGTTCGACCGCGGCCTGGCGCAGGAGCCGGGCACGCAGCCGGTCCGCGATGCGCCAACCCGCCTGCACAGCGAGAAAACTGGCGCCGATGCGGGCGGCTCCGGCGACGACTGCGAGGGCGAGGTACCAACCGGCGACCGCCATGAGGACCGACTGGGCACTGCCCGCGGAGGCCTCGTTGACGAAGTGTTGGACAAGCCAGGGTCCGGCCAGGGTGGCCAGGACGCTGGCCATGAGGACGACCAGGGCTCCGGCCGCTACCGGGCGGACCGGGCGCGACTCCCGCCACAGCAGGCGGAGGGCCGAGGCGCGCGGCTCACTCATCGAAGGGTGCTCCTGACTGAAGAAAGGACATGGGTGATTCCCAAGGGCGGACCCGTAACCCCTGGTGGATCAGCGCGCGGCGTCGGATGCGGTGCATCGCAAGGCGGAGGGACGTCCGCATACGGGATGTATGCGAACGTTCCGACAACGCGGCGAGAAGTGGGGTCTCCCTGCTCGAGCGCAGCCGAGAGCTTGGGGAAGCAGCTGTCGTCGTGCGCCCGCCAGGGGTTACGGGACAGCCCTCAGGGGTGGCCGGGCCTCAGCGCGAGGCGGCTCGGGTCAGTCGGCCGGCTGCGCCGCCGCGATCCGCCGCAGCGCCGTGTGCAGGGCGTCCCGGAGGCGGTCCACGACTGCCGTGTCGACGCCGTCCTCCCGCCACAGGACGACCAGCTGCCAGGACCCGTCGGCCGCCGGGACGGCCTCCAGCATCAGTTCGATGGCGGTGCGTGGCGGTCGCAGACGTACCGGCTCCACCGTCACCTCGTCGCCCAGACGGACGCGTGGCGGTTCGGTCTGGAGCACCACGAACGTCTGGAACCACGGGTGGCGGTCGCGGTCGGGGCCCAGCTCCCGCACCAGCTCGTCGAAGGGTGTCCGGGCGTGCGCCAGCCCGGCGACCACCCGGTCCGCTGCACGCCCGACGAGTGCGGGGGCGTCCTCGTCGGGGTCCACGGCGAGCCGGACGACGAAGGGGTTGACGAAATAGCCGATCGCTGTCTCGACGGCCGGGTCGAAGCGGCCCGCCGTGACCGATCCGAGGGCCAGGTCCGCGGAGCCGAACGTCTGGGACAGGGCGTGCGCGGCGGCCGCGAGCAGAGCGGCGAGGACCGGCCCGCCGTGCCGGGCGGCGGACCGCGCCAGTCCGCCGACCGTCTCGGCGCCGACCGTCAGGACGGTCTCCAGGCGGCGGGCCTCGCCCCTGCCCGCGGGGGCGGGCAGGAACGGCTTCGGGGCCGGTTCCAGTTCGGCACGCCAGAAGGGCAGGTCCCCCTTCGTCCACTCGGCCAGCCGGTTCGCCTCCCACCCGCTGTAGTGGCCGTGGGCGAGCCGCCCCGAGGGCCGCTGGGGCGTGTGTCCGGCCAGCCGGGCCCGGTAGGCCTCCCGCAGGTCGGCGAGCAGGACCGATTCCGACCAGCCGTCAAAGGCGATGTGATGAGCCTGAAGGCACAGGAGGTGGCGGTCTGCGTCGATGCGGCACAGCCGGAGCCGCAGCGGGACCTCGTCGTCGAGCCGGAAGGGGCGATCCCACCAGTCGGCCGTCACCGCCTCCGCGAGTTCCTGGAGGGTGCGGTCCTCCACACCTCCGGGGAGTTCGGTGATCTCCATGTCGACGGTTGCCTGGTCGGGCGGCAGGATGCGCTGGACGGGTGCCTCGTCGAGCCAGGGATAGGTGGTGCGCAGCGCGGGGTGGAACCGGACGGTGTCGCCGAAAGCTTTGGCCAGCCGCTCGCGGTCGAGCGGGCCTGTCAGCGCGTAGGCGAGCACGATGAGGTTGTCGGCCGCGCCGGGTGAGGACATCTCCGCGAGCCAGAATCGCTGTTGGGCGTGGGTGAGGGCCGCGGTGGTGGGTTCCGGCTCGGTCTCGGCGGAAGACAGGGGGAGCTGTTCCGCGGGCGCGAGGGCGCCGGTCGCGCAGTGGGCTCGGACGGCGCCCACCGAGCGCAGCCGGTAGACGTCGGACGCGGTCAGCCGGGCGCCGAGGCGCGTGCCGAGGCGGGCCGCCAGCCGGATGACGTCGAGGGAGTTCGCGCCGGCCAGCACGAGGTTCTCGTCCGCGCCGAGCTCGGGCAGTCCGAGGAGTTCGCGCACCTCGGCCAGCAGCGGATCCGCTTCCGGATGCGCAGCCCCGGCCCCGGTGGTGTCCCCGGCTGCCTCCTCCTCTCCACGCGTCTGCTGCACCAGCCGGGTGACAGCGGTGCGGTCGGTCTTGCCGGTGGGACTCAGCGGAAGCCGTGCGAGGTGGTGGAGCAGAGCCGGGACCATGGCGTCCAACAGGTTGCGTGCGGCGAAGGCGCGCAGCTCGTCCGCGTCCACTGGTCGCCCGTCGACGGTCGTGTACGCCGCCGCCGGCACGGCACGGCCCGGCCCCCGCTCGACCGGGACGGCACATGCCGTCGTGATCGCGGGATGCGACTCGAGTACGGACTCGATCTCACCTGCCTCGATGCGTATCCCGCGGATCTTGAACTGGTGATCCGTGCGGCCCCGGTACCACAGCAGGCCCGCCGCGTCGCGGACCGCCAGGTCGCCGGTGCGGTAGTGGCGCGTGCCGTCGATGTGGACGAAGCGCTTCCCGGTCTCCTCCGGATTGCCCGTGTAGCCGAGCGCGACGCCGTCGCCGGCCACGGCCAGCTCGCCCTCGCAAGCACCGTCCGCCCCCGGGGCTGCTGGCAGGCCGTCAGGTCCCAGCAGTACGACGGTGGTGCGCGGCAGGGGGGTGCCGATGGGGATCTCGGCGCTGTCCTCCGCCACGTCCTGCAGGCGAATGACGTGGTGGGTGGCGAAGATCGTCGCCTCCGCCGGCCCGTAGCCGTTGACCATGTGCAGGCCGGGGAAGCTGCACAGGACCCGGCGGGCGGCCGCGACGGACACCCGCTCGCCGCCCGTCAGCAGCAGGCGCAGCCTGCCGAACAGGTCGAGGCGTTCCTCGGCCAGCACACTGAACAGGGAGCTGGTCAGCCACAGGCTGTTGACGCCCAGGGCGACGGCCCGCTCCAGCTGGTCGGCGTCGAGGGACTGCACGCCGGGCTCCATCAGCACGCTGCGGCCGCCGTTGAGGAGCGGGGCCCACACCTCCAACGAGAAGCCGTCCCAGGGGAGTGGGGCCGCCTGTAGGAAGACGGTGTTCCGGTCCAGTGGGATGGCGGGGCAGTTGACCAGGGTGCGCAGGGTGCCCCGGTGCGGGGACAGTACGCCCTTGGGATTGCCGGTGGATCCCGAGGTGTAGAAGACGCTGGCCGTGCGAGTGCCGTCGGACTCCGGTGCGGGCGCCTTCGCCGGGTCGCCCGCCAGCAGGGCGGTGAAGGGGGCTACGGGGATGCCCTCGGCCTGCGCCGCCTGCTCGGCGAGGCCGGGCTCCGCGGTGACGAACAGGTCCGTGCCGCGGACGGTGTCGAGGATGCGGGCGACGGGCCAGTCCGGGGCGAGCGCCACGTAGGCAGCACCGGCCCGGAGCACGCCGAGCAGGGCGATGACCAGTTCGGGCGACCGCGCCATGCGTACGGCGACCCGCCCGCCCGATGCGACGCCGTGCTCGCGCAGGGAGGCGGCGACGGCGTCCGCCCGTTCCGTCAGCTCGCCGTAGTCGAGCGTGCGGTCGCCCTGTTGCACGGCGACGGCGGAGGGCCTCAGCCGGGCGTGATGGGCCACGACGCGCTCGATGCGCTCACCGTGGACGTACGGCGAAGGGGAGGAAGGCATGGCAGGCACCGTGTTCTTGACGGGAGGGAGTCGAGGGACCTTCGGGGAATGGGGCGGCGGCCGGGCAGGGTTGCCGCACCGCGGCCGCTGCGGCCGCGGTGCGCGGTCAGACGACTTCGACGGGAAGCCGGGTGATACCGAGGATGAAGTTGGACCGCAGCCTGCGTACCGGTCCGGAGGGCCGGAACCGCAGCCCCTCCTCGGCGAACCCTTCGAAGAGCCGGGCCAGTTCGGCCTGGGCGACGGGGGCGCCGATGCACCGGTGCAGCCCGGCCCCGTACGACATGTGGCGGTTGGGAGAGCGCGTGATGTCGAAGACGTGGCCGTCGGGGAAGACACTCTCGTCGCGGTTGGCGGAGTAGTTCCACAGGGTGACCGATTCACCGCGCCGGAAGGTCACGCCGCCGTGCTCGACGTCGCGTTCCACCACGCGCTGCACATAGGCGTTGGTCGAGCTCCACCGCAGCATCTCCTCGACGGCCGTGCCGACGAGTTCCGGCCGGCCGAGCAGCTGCTCGTACTGGTCCGGATGGTCCATCAGGGCCACCAGGCCGGTGCAAGCCGTGTAGGACGAGGTCTCGTTGCCACCGACGGCGACATTCATGCAGTTGTAGAAGATCTCTTCCTCGCTCAGCCTGCGGCCGTTGACCTCGGCCTGCAGCAGGCTGCTGACCAGGTCCTCCCCCGGGTTGCGGCGGCGCTCGGCAAGGATGTCCGCGAAGAACTCGAAGACCTCCGCCTGCAGCCAGGCCAGCCGCAGCCGCTCGTCGCCGCCGGTGTCGACGAAGACCTCGTCGCGGTAGCCGACCATGCGCCGGGTCACCCCGATGAGTTCATGGGCGGCCTGGTGGCCGATGCCCATGATCTCCATGAGGGCCCCGGCCGGCAGCTCGGTGGCGATGTCGGTCGCGAAGTCGCAGCCGCCGTCCCGGCGGGTCCGCTCCAGGGCCTGGTCGAGGAGGCCGGCCACCCGTTCGGCGACTCGTTTGGCAACGCTCGTGGTCATCGCCGGGTGGATCACCTGCTTGAGCATCCGGTGCCGCGGCAGATCGGTGGAGACCAGCATCTTTCCGGCCGAGGTATCCGCGTCGCTGCGGAACGAGCCGCCCACGATGGCACCGCGGGCGGAGCCGAGCGCCTCGTGGTTGCGGTACGCCCACATGACGTCGTCGTACCGGGTAAGCGCCCAGAAGCGGCTGCCGTCGGCCCCCTCGTTCCAGTAGATCGGGGACTCGGTGCGGAGCCGGGCGAAGGCGGCTGTGTGCCCGCCGCTGACGAACAGGTCGACATCGGTGAGGTCGGTGCGGTCCACGGCTGCCGCGGCGTGCGGCGCGTGCACGGTCATCGGCTGTCCGTCTTCGCCAGGGCCGATTCGACCACGGCCGCCAGGTCCTTCAGGACGGGGTTGTCCAGCAGTTCCGGGAACGCCAGCCGGGCGCCCAGCTCGCGGTTGATCCGGTGGTGCATCCGGAAGGCCTGCAGCGAGTGGCCGCCCAGGCCGAAGAAGTCCTCGTCCCGGCCCACGCGCTCCGTGCTGAGCAGTTCCTCCCAGAGCCCGGCCAAGTAGCGCTCGGTCTCACCGCGCGGCTCCGCGTAGGCGGCCGCCCGGCACTGGTTCTGTGCGAGCAGCTCGCGCA
Organism: Streptomyces sp. NPDC001880; assembly: GCF_053594575.1. NCBI lineage: Bacteria > Bacillati > Actinomycetota > Actinomycetes > Kitasatosporales > Streptomycetaceae > Streptomyces > Streptomyces sp. NPDC001880. The sequence continues at coordinate 29,650 of NZ_JBSFET010000055.1, read as the reverse complement.
GCGCGTCCAGGTCGCGCTTGCCGTGCGCCGTGGCCGGTATCTCGTTCTGCACGATGAATTGGCCGGGCACCATGAAGTCGGGCAGGTCCCGCTCGGCGAGGGCACGCAACTCCTTGATGCCGAGGGAGCCTTCGAGGACGACGAACGCCACCAGTCGGCGGTCGTTGCCCTCGCCCTCGGGCAGCACCACGGCCTCCTGTACCTCGGGGTAGCGGCGCAGGGCGCACTCCACTTCGCCGGGCTCGACGCGGTAGCCGCGGATCTTCACCTGGTTGTCGGCGCGGCCGACGAAGACCAGGGCACCGTCCTCCCGCTCGCGGGCCAGGTCGCCGGTGCGGTACATGCGCAGCGTCCTGCCGTCCTCGTCGGGCACGGCGAGGAAGCGTTCGGCGGTGAGGTCGTCCCGGTCCTGGTAGCCGCGGGCGACACCGGGGCCGGCCACGAATATCTCGCCGGTCTCCCCCGGCGCCACCGGCCGCAGCTCCGGGTCCAGGACCCGGACCGTGGCCCCGGCGACCGGACGACCGATCGGTACGACGCCGGACTCGGCGTCCTGCAACGTCACCAGGTGCGCGGTGCAGGCGGTGGTTATCTCGGCCGGCCCATAGAAGTTGTACAGGCGGCCGGCGAACCTGCCACCGAGCAGCGCGCGGCACGCCGAGGGCAGCAGCACGTCCCCGCCCGCACCCAGCACGCGCAGCGACGCGAAGGCGTCCCGGTCCTCGCGGACGACGTGGTTGACCACCATGGTGGGGACGAGCATCGCGGTGATGCCGTACTTCTTCATCTGGCGCTGGAAGTCCGCGGCGAGGAGGTCCGGCACCGACGGCAGCACGACCGTCCGCGCACCGGCCGCCAGCGTGTTCCACATCTCGAAGTGGAAAGCGTCGAACGACACGCTCGACACCTGGCCGGTGCGGTCCTCCGGGCGGAGCGCGGGCATAGCGGCGTTGAGGGCGAACGACACCAGGTTACGGTGTTCCAGAACGATGGTCTTGGGTTCGCCGGAGGACCCGGAGGTGAACAGCACACTGGCCGCACTCTCCGCGTTGACGATGCCGTGGCCGCTGTGGCCGTCGAAAGCGGACCGGTCGCCGACGGGCACGATCTTCGCGGTCAGAGACGCGAGCCTGTCCTCCCAACCTGACTCGGTCAGGACGACCTTGGCGCCGCTTCGGCTCAGCATGAGGTCGCGGCGCGCGTCCGGGTAGCGCGTGTCCACCGCGACGTAGGCCGCACCGGCCTTCAGGATGCCGAGCACGGCGACGAAGAGCTCCACCGAGCGACTCACGTACAGGCCGACCCGGTCCTCCGCACCCACCCCGTGGCTGCGCAGCATCGCGCTCACGGCGTCGGAGTGCCGGTCCAGCTCCGCGTAGGTCAGTGTCTGTCGGTCGTCACCAACGGCCGCGTGCTCGGGGAAGAGCTGCACCGAGCGGCTGAAGAGCTCGGTGAGCGTGCCGAGGTTGGTAGTGGTTGTCACTGCTTCCTTCCGGTGCTGTCCGGTGCTGTGCCCTCCAGCCGGACAAGCTGATGGGTGCGGGTGGTCCGCGCGCTGTGGAGGGCGCTGCGGGAGGGTGGGGGTGGCGCTGCCCGTGCCGGAGGACGCCGGCTCGCGCTTGCGGAAGGGCATTTGGCAGAGCGGCGACCAGGGCGGGCAGGAGGGGGGCTCAGTCCCGGCAGGTGATGTTCTTGATCGAGTTCGTGGGCTTGGCGGCGCCGTCGAGGGCGGTCGCGGCCATAGGTCGCCGTGGAGCCGGCGCCCGGCGGTGCCGAGAGGACGACCCCCAGGGCCGGCAGCGCGACGGGGGAGAGAGGCACACCGAGTTTGCCGGAGACCAGAACAGCGGTCTGGAACATGGCAGAGCTCTCCAAGCGACGCGGCGGGCGGGGTTGGTCAAGGGCCGCCCTGGGCTGGGGCCTTGGGCCCTGACTGCAATCAGTTTGGCCACCGCGCCGACCGCCGCCTAGGGCTCGCCGGTGGCCGCATTTGTCCTTCGCACATTCCGGCCAGGATCCTGCGGGGACCGGAGCATCTGGTCGAACACCGCAGGTACGAGGGCGCAGGAACAGCCCAGGATGAGGCTGTGGCGTAATGTCGGCTCGGCCGCCAGAGCTCGTTCCGCGACCGCGCGCGCCGCTTCCTCGGAGGCGACGGCGGACGGGGCGCCGATCCAGAAGCCCACGGTGAGCAAGCCGTCGTCCTCGGGGTGGACGCTCAGGTGCCGCACCATGTCCTCGGGCCCGGCCTGGGAATGGAATACCTGCTTCAACCAGTCGGACTGAGTTGTCTGTCCTACGAGTTGGACACGCACATGGACCAGATACATGGATCCCACCCTGCCCGAACGCAACGGCAACAGCAGAAGGTGTCCCGGGACTTTTTGTGCCAGGGCCTGAACCGGCCAGCGGGGGTCCGGGTGTTACCTTCACGGCAGTGTCTTGGTGGGGACGCCGGGGCCCGGGTTCGTGCGCGGCCCGGCGTCCTGCCTGTTAGGGGGATCAACCGATGCTGGAAGTGCTGGGGCTGGACGAGACCTGCGAGAGCGTGTACCGCGCAGTCCTCGCGTATCCGCAGGCAGACCTCGCGGAACTCTGCGAGCGACTGGGGCTGTCCGAACCCGGACTGCGCCAAGCTCTGGACCGGCTCAGCGAGTTGGCGCTGGTTCGGCCTGCTGCCGACGAGCCGCGCCGGTTCCGCGCCATCGACCCGGAGGTCGGCATCCAGGCGGTCATCGCGCGCCAGCAGGAACGGCTGGCAGTCGAGCAGCAGCGCATCGAGCGGATCCGGCTCGCGGCCGCCCAGCTGTCGGCGGATTTCACCGCCGCCCGCATCAGTAACCAGATCGAGGGCATGGAACGCCTGTGCGGCATCGATGACATCAGAGAGCGCATCGCGCTGCTGGTGCGAGACGTCTCCACCGAGGTCATGACGCTGGCGCCGGGGGGCGCCCAGAGCGGTCCGAGCATGGAGGCGGCCAAGCCCCAGGACCGGGCGCTGCTGGAGCGCGGCGTGAGGATGCGGACGCTGTACCTGGACAGCGTCCGCAACAGCACCGCCACGGTCTCGTACGCGAAGTGGCTGATGAGCCTGGGGGGCGAGGTGCGGACGACCCCGTCACTGCCCATCCGGCTGATGGTCATGGACCGCCGTGCGGCCGTCGTGCCTATCGACGAGAGGAACAGCGCCGCCGGGGCCGTTGTGCTCAAGGACAGCGGAACCGTCACCGCGCTGTGCGCGCTCTTCGAGACCATCTGGAAGAACGCCGCGCCGCTGGTGGAAGTGTCGCCTCGGGAACGGGACGAGCGCGGCCTGACTCCGAAGGAGGGGGAGGTGCTGCGGCTCCTGGGCCAGGGGCTCACCGATGAGGCCGTGGCCAAGCGCCTGGGCGTGTCCCCCCGTACCGCCCGGCGCATGGCGGCGGATCTGCTGGACATGCTCGGAGCACGCAGCCGCTTCCAGGCAGGTGCCCAGGCCGTGGCGCGGGGCTGGCTGACCGGTGCGGAGTAGGCGGGCGCACGCCCCGTCCCGACCGGCGCGGAGTCGGCGGGTGGCCGCCCCGTCCTCCGGGACGCGGGATGCGACCGTGTGTGGTGAAACAGGCGGCCGGTCGATCAGGAATCGAGAAGCGCGGATCACGGAGTTGCCCCTCAGGGATGCTCCGTGATGCCTCCCGCCCCGTCCTGCCCTTCGCGGCTCTGGTCCGAGGACGGCACCGACATGACCGACGATGATCTGCTGGCGGTCCTGCAGGGAGTTGCCCGGCTCGCGGCGTCTGCGGTGAACACGGGTGGCGGCCTCTACAGTTGGAGCTTCTGACGACCCGTCTTCGAGGGCAGCTCGCGTTTGACGCCGCTGCACGCCAAGAGCTCGGTCCCAGTGGCGTCGAAGTACAGCGTGAAGTGCCACGACCGGTCTGCTGTGTCGATGATGCCGGTGCGCAACTGCTTGTCGCGGTGCTGAGCGAGGATCTCAACGGTCTCGTCGAGGCCGAGGGTCGTCAGGCCGATCTTCAACGACCGCCTAAGCCTCGTCGCGGCGATGCCGGCAACCATCCAATGAGGCGCCTCGTTGTCCCAGACCACCACCTGGCCGCCGGCGGCGATGGCGTCGCGTGCTGCCTTGCAGGCACGGGTCTGGTCGGTGAGCATCGCGGTGATGTCGGGCTGATTTGGGCTCTCGTTCTCGGCGGCCATGCGGTGACTGTAAGGGGCGAACGCGGGCGGTTGCTACAGGATTCGGTGTGGCCTGCGCGGAGCCACTGGACCACTCCATGCTTCCCCCCGGTCCCACCACGCCTCCGCCCGCCTCGGCACCCCCGGACGGCAGCGCTTCGAGAACGCCCGCGACCCAGGCCGCCGCGCACGCGCGGACCTTCCCGCCCGCCCCGGCACAGACCCGCCGCTCGCAGGCCACGCAGTCGGCCGCCAACAGCAAGGCCTCCCGCAAGATCGTGGTGCGCACCTGCCCGGGCTGCGGCGCCCAGTGGTGCCCCCTGCCCGGCGGATATACCCGCAAGACCTGTCGGGCCCCGGAATGCATCCGCGCCCTCGCCTCCCAGGCCACCCTGGACCACGCCCGCCGCCATGCCATGACTGTCCGCCCGCTGACCGACCAGGAACGCCACCGACTGCGCACAATGACCGGCCCTTTACTGAAAGACCTGGTCAACAGGTTCAAGAGCGATGACGGGATCTGCAGAGAACGCTCGCCACGGCGGTGGGCATCAGCGAAGCTTGCCTGTCACGCTTCCTTGCCGGGCACCGTGTGCCGAGCACCGACCACCCCCGCCCCACAGCGTCAAACGGTGCTGCAGAACCGGAGAGCGTGCCTCACCACGGTATCGCCGGCCGGATGGGCCCGGGGCCCCTCCGGCCGGAACCGCCCAGCCGTCGGCCGGGTGCGGGGTGATGGTGCGGCAGTACTGGCCCCCGGTCGGCCGCCCCGAGCCCTACGGCCCCGGGCGGTGTCGCGCGTACGGCACAGCGCTCCGGCCGCCGGCCATGTTGGCCAGGACCAGCTCCTCGGTACCTGAGGACCTGTCGCGCTCCGCGTCCACAAGTCGAGGCATGGCAGGTCAGCGCCCTGCCTCGACTTGTCTGAGGCCGGACATCTACGCTCGATGCCCGGGCGGCAGTGATCGCGCCGGACGGGTTCTGAGGGGGATGTGCGATGCGCGCTGGGTGGATCAGGCTGTGGCAGTGGACGGCGTGTGGCGGGATCGGGCTGAGTCTGTATGCGGGCTGGTTGACGTTCGATGACATCCGGGACCGCGCTTCCAGCGAGCGCGACATCAGCGCGGCGTGTGATCGGCTTGTGTCCGGGGCCGCGGTGATGGACCTGCAGGGCGGGATGGTCCGGGCAAAGGGCAGCGACTACGACGAGTTCAGGCTCGATGTCGGCGAGCTGCCCGGTTCCTGCACCGTCTACAAGGTGCCTGGTCCCGGTAAGACCACGGGCCTGTTCACCTTGACGGTGCGGGACAGTGACACTTCCGAGCCGTTGTACTGGATCGGTGATGACAACGCTCTCGAGCCGTTCCGCGACAGTCGAAGCAGTCAGAAATCCGATGTCACCGCGATCGCCGACCGACGCCCCGAACCGCGACCAATCGGCGATGGCACCCTGGGCCGGTACGGAAACTGGTACACCACCATCCGCGCCGAGTGCGGCCCCGGCAGCCGCACGACGGCCCCGAAGCTGCTGAACGTTACGGCCCGCGCCGACTACGAGGACGTCTCCGCAGCGGACCGCGAGCGCCTCGCCCACATCGCCCGCTCGGCCACCGAAGAACTCACCAACCGGATCGGCTGCCAGAGCCAGCTGCCCGCCCTGCCTGACCACCAACTGGCGCCCGTACCGTCTGGCCTCCGCCCCGCGCAGGCGACGGACGGTTCATGCCGCTGGTTCGCCCGACACATCGAGGAGCGAGGGCAAGGCCGGCTGCCCGACCGCGCCCTCGCGGCACCCGCCCTGGACGCGTCCCCCATCGAAAGCTGCCTTCTAGCAGTCAGCCCCGACCAGGTGGGCCGTATCGCCGGCGGCTTGCACGACGACGACCGCGATTACGCACGCAGTGCGCTCACTCACTCACCGTGGTGGCTGCGCACCGCCTCCTACTTCGACGCAGAGGCGCGCACGGTGGGATACGACGCCAGATTCGGCGAAGACGAGATCATCACAGCGGGAACGGCAGGACACGCAAGCGGCGCGTGGTGGGCCTCCTCCATCTGCGACGGCAAGCCCGCCCTGCACACCCTCAGCTCCAGCTACACCTATGACAACGTGCTCAGCCCCCAGACGCTGTCGGCCCTGTTCCGTGCGTACGTTGACGACATCACGAAGCGGCGCGGCTGCACCCACGTGACGTATCCGGACGCGAAGGACTTCCGTGCCCCCTGAACACCACCCCGTACTGAGCTTGATCCTCATGGTCTGGCCTGGTCGCGTTCGGTAATGGTCCCGGGCCGCCTGACCGTTTTGCCCACCTTGTAGCGGGTGGTGGAGTGTCGGTTCCTCGAGCCGGGCGGCTGGCCGGGGCCGGGTCGGTTGGGCTTCGGTGCACGGGTCGGGCAGGGCAAGTTGAGGCGGAGGTTCCTGAACCCCCGGCGGACCCGAGCGGGAGTGAACCGGCCGGGAGAAAATAGCTGGTCACAGCATCCGCACCTCGGTCTCGGGGGAGCTTCGCCCACCAGCGGTGATAGTGGCTGTAGCCCTCCACCTCACGGTCGCTGAGGAGCGCACTCAGGGACTGGGCCTCCGCGGCAAGTCCGTCCCAGGTAGCAGGAGACAGGGAATGGAAGGCTGTGGTCTCGATGCCGCCGTCCACCGGGCGCCACACACCAGCGACGTAGCCGTCCACCAGCACGGTGGGCAGTATGTCTCCGTTCCTGCGGATGACCAGGGGGCCGCTTCTCGACCCATGCCTGCATCTCGGCGTCCGCTGGGGTCAGCCCAGCGTCGGCGAAGCGTCGGCGAAGCGGAAACCGGCCGGGAGGCGTCCCTTGGCGCAGGCCCCAAGGCTCCCGCGCCCAGCATCCGCGCCGCCCAGGCCGACCTGCTTCCCAGGCCGCTTCGGCCTTGCCACGGCGCCGGGGCATCGCCGCCACGATCCTCCGAACGCCGTGACCAGGCGGCCGATCGCCGACGACGCGGCGGGCCGGTCAATCCCCTTCCGTACACCGTCACCTGCACGCGCGATATCCCGCCCTCCCGAGATCGGCGACGATGTGCTCACGAACTGTGCACACCAACCAACGGAGGGCCCGTGACCCGTTTTCGCACCGTGATGCGGCACCTGATGCGTGCGGCTGTGACCACCTGCTGCGCCGCTGCTCTCGCCGTCACACAGGCGGCACCGGCCCACGCGGCAAGCCGCACAGTCCGGTTCGACTTCCAGCACCTGTGGCTAACACCAGAGTTCGACACCGGCTCCCGGGGCACCGTCACCTTCACCGTCAACAAGTGCAACTCCCCCAAGAACCTCACGGTGCTACTGCGGCGCACCGACGGTTTCAACTACATCTCCGGCCGTGAAGTCATCAAGTGCCGCGCCGGTCAGAAGATCAATTTCACCCAAGAACCGTCCGGGACATACGAGTTCGAACTCGGCAAGCTCGATGACGGCGACTACTTCAAGGGCAGCGCCACCTACATGTTCCCCTCGCCCCGGTAGATGTGGGGCGTGGGGATCTTTCTGATGAGCAGTGGCCGGCGGTGGAATCGTTGCTGCCCGCGGATGCCGGTGAACAGCCCGGACTGCTCGACCTCTCGGAAGTGCGGCGCCGCGTGGCCATCATGGACGAACTCGCCGAGGTTGAGGTTCCCCCGAGTATGCGGAGGATGGTGACAGAGGGTCATATGGGTCACGGTCGCCAAGGTGCGCGACGGCCATCCGAAGGAGACGGCCGCTTTGCAGGCGGTGGCCGACACGCCTTGGGCCGCCGACGGATCTCCGTGGCCCTGGCATGGAAGGCGGAGGTCAGGGCTCCGGTGGCCCGCAGCAGGTTGTAGGTCATCGCCCACAGGGTCAGCCAGGCCGCGTTGGCGTGGAAGTGTCCCGAGGGCAAGTGGGTTACCACTCCGAGTGATCAAGTACGAGGAGCCGTTCGGACCCCGAGGTTAAAGATCAAGTTAGCCGTGCCGGGCCCGATGTCGCAGATAGTGGGGCCGGTTCAGGCGTCGCAAGGCATGGGAAGAGTGCCGCACCGGACTCGGTGCGGCACTCTTTTCGCTGCTCAGAATTATGCGGGGGAGAGGGGGAACAGCCGTGTCGTACAGCCGCCCACCCGAGGTCGCTCGGAGGAGTATTCTTCTTCCTCCCGCCGTATCGAGCACAATGACACTCGGGGAAGCTCAAGCTCAGGTAAGGCGTTGCGCGATTTCCATGGCCGCTGCGATCATCCCACCGGAGAAGAGCACGAGAAGGCAACTGCTTCCCCCACCTCTGCTCTCGGGGGCGTTCTGCTGGGCGGCCCACCTCTGGGCCGCTTCCGGTCCTTCTGCGTGGTAGACGTCGCCTGCCGCCCGACCCCAGCAATACCCGCATTTCCATCCACCGAACGCTGCTTCTTCGCGACCGCACTTCGGACACGTAGCCACGCGCTTCCTTCCCCCTGCTGGCGCTCCACTCCCAAACCAGAGTAGGAAGGACCGTGCTTCTTCAGGAAGGCAGAAACAAGACTCTCGCCGAGTCCTGCGGCGAGGTCGGATCGAATTATCGGCTCAGGTCCTGCCTGATTTCGGCCCCGGGAAGGCCGCCAGCGGAGCCCGCCGAGTCCGTCGGCCGGACCGCTGCCAGGAGCATGCGGAGGGCGGGCAGAGTGCCGTTCTGGCCTTCACCCCGCCCGGCCCGGAAGGCCGCGCCCATGAGCGCGATATCGACGCGAAGCACCAGTCCGCCTGTCATCAGAACCGTGCAGCCAAGGTTCAGGAGTCGATCGCGGCGGCGGTCGCCTGCTCGGCGGTGCCCGGAGGTCACCGCCGAGCACGGAGTGGAGCTCCTCACGAAGCCCTGGGACCGCAGAACGCACGTCGAGGGGGGTGAGCTCCAGCTCCCGATCGCTCCAAGCTACGGCGAAGTGCCAAGTAGTGCTCTGCAATCGGGACAAGGCCCGACTCTGCAAGGACGTTCCGGCGCGAGGCGTGCCTGTGGCCGGCCGACGCGTCGGTGCTGCTGCTGGTGCGCGGCCGGCCGTGGTCTACGGTCGATGCCGCCCTTCTGACGCGGGCCTGTGCCCGCCTTGGCCCACGCCCCCGACCCACACCCCCGCCCGCCTCCACGCCGGGCAGCCCCCCGCACGCGCGGGAAGGACCATGATGAACACCACGCCCTCCCAATCCAGCCCCGACCCGGCGCCCACCCCCGACGAGGCCGGGCCCGCCCTGGACGCGGCGTCGCTGACCGCCCTGCGCGCCCCAGCCGTACGGCATCTGCTCGCGCTGCGCGCCGAGCGCCGTCTCACCCGCGCCTGGACGGCTCCGCAGCGTTCGTCCGGCTCCCCGGAGCAGCCCAGGTGGTCCTGAAGGCCGGACAGGCTCTCGCGAGTTCGCTGAATGCCTTGACGGTGGCGGCACCCGGCAGGGCTTCGACATGGTCGCTCGATGCCCGTTTGTGTGTTGGTGACGTTTGTTCGTTTCAAGGCGCCGATGGCCAGGTTGCGCAAGGTCCATTGCTTGCGGTGCGTTGCCGGTCCGAAGCTGGCCGACGACATCCGCGGCCCGGCGGAGCCGGCGCCGGACGGCGCGCCGGAGGATACGTGCAGGGCGACATCGAGGCCTGGCTCGCGCACGCCCTGGTCGCGCACCGCGGGTACTACCGCGACCAGGCCACCCGCGAGAAGGCCGCCGGCCTCCTGCCCCCGCCGCTACTCGCCCACGCCGCGCTGCTCACCGAACTCATCTACCTTCGCCCCGGGCGTCGGCGTCGACCAGCTGGCGTTCGCGGCCCGGCTCGCCACCACCGAGCCCGAAGCCACCGACGCCCTTGCCGCGTTCCTGGCACGTGCCCACTCCAACGCGAACTGACCTCACCCTGCGCAACCTCGCGGGTGCCTCCCAGATCCCCGGGAGGCACCTGGGAGGCCAGGCCAGAAATGCCCGGATCATCTGGGGTGCCTGGGAGGCCGACAGGCTCTGCCGTTCCTCAGCCCAGTGACAGGCCGCCCTGGTCGTCCTTGATCTTCACCTTGACCCAGGCATGGCCGCTTCTGCTGCCGTCGCCGACGCCGTTGACCTTGCACTCGAACTCCCGGCCCGCCTCGACGGGGATGGAAGCGGGGCAGCTGACATCGTCCATGGTCGGGGGCTTGGCGAAGTCGGCGGAATCGACGTTGTTGAGCACGGCCCGCGCCAGCGCGTCCTGATCCAGGACGCGCTGCGGCTGCACGGCGGGACTCCCAGCCAGCAGCATGATGATGAAAGTGAGCGCACAACAGGCGATCACGGCCAGGGAGAGCGCGATGACGGTACGGGCGAAGCTGCGTTGATCGGTCACGCGGACAGTCCTATCCGGCTGTCCGTGCTCATACAACCCCTTGGGTGGGAAGATCGGTAGCTCGGCAGTCTCGCGGTGGTCGATCCACTCGATGACGCCGACCTCGTAGCTGCCGTCGAGAAGGCTTCTGCTTCCCGCCCCGGATGATCCGTAGCACCCGTCTGGTCGACATGGCGCACACCGTGGCCCCCATGATCGTCGCTGCTGCCTGTGCAGGGACCCGGAGGCGGCCTTGCCCACGGACAGACACTGAGCGCGACCTCACCGAACCGCGGTGACCTGTTCCAAGACCTGTTCAAGCACCTGGTCCGGCGCTGGCTGAGAACTCCACATAGGACGCAGGCCATCGCCGTGCCAGCGCGGCACCACATGGGCATGGAAATGGAAAACCTCTTGCCCGGCGACCTCGCCGGTGGAATGGACGATGTTCACACCGCCGGGAGCAAGCGCCGCCGTCACCAAAGCGGCAACTCGATGCACCATCCGAGCAACATGCCCGTAAGCGGCTTCGGAGATCTCCCAGACATCCCGGACGTGCTCGCGGGGGACGATCAGGGTATGCCCTGCAGAGGCCGGCGCGACATCGAGGAACGCCACGGCATGCTCGTCCTCCAGTACGCGATAGGACGGCAGCCGACCGGCAACGATCTGACAGAAGATGCAACCACTCACCCGCCCGATAATCGCAGCTGGTGCGCCTCCACGGCATCAACTCGTGCAACTTCAGCCGCCACCTTGCACGAGTTCGCCGGAAAAAGTGCTTTTCTGACGACCCTGCCCCGGTGTCCGATTCGCCAGCCGCTGGAGAAGCAACCCGTACGAGGGAGCCCGGCAACCAGTTCGCCCGACACCGGTCGCGTCAACCACGCCCAGCCCGTAGACAGTGAAACGCAGCCACGCCCGCTGACAGGGCCGGGCGGGCTGCGCGTTCCTCTTCGCCGGACACCAGTTCTGCTGTCAGGGGTGACACGACATCACCCGGCTCCCCTCAGAGGCAGCGTGGGGGAGCGGCCTTCTCCCGCGCTTCGGATGCAGTCCCACCCCATCGGCAGAGCGTGGCAAGAAGCGCCGGGAAGCCCTCTGCCCTCCGCCTCACCGCAGGACTTCTCCCGCAGCCTGCGATCCAGGACCGGCTTCACGCCGAACAGTCCGGCCACCTCTGAAGCATCCCTTTGATCGTGGACACCTGGAGACTGGGATCTTGAGGTTCCAGCGGAAGTAGCACCAGGTGGGAAGCAAGTACACGAAGCGGTACACCGAGGAGTTCAAGCGGGACGCGATCGCGCTCGTCGATTCCTCGGGCAAGACGGTCACCGCCGTCGCCCGGGAGCTCGGCATCAGCTCGGAGTCCCTGCGCGGCTGGTACCGCCGGGCCAAGGCGGACCGGGGCGAGAGTGAGTCCGGTCAGCTGACCAGCGCCGAACGCGAGGAACTCAAGCGGCTGCGCAAGGAGGTCCGCGAACAGCAGCAGACGATCGAGATCCTGAAAGAGCGACGGCCTTCGTGTGTCCTGAACGGAAAGGGGCTGCCTGTGTAGGTCGGTAGCAACTGGATGGTGCTGCACAGATGATGAGGGTTTGGCCCCTCGGAGTCGCCCCTGCGGAAGGAGGCTCCAAACCGCCTCCTGCTGCGTTGGCTGAAGACCGTCGTGGTGAGCGTCGGAGGAAAAGGCGTCCGTGGAAGGGCGTCAGGTGGGGATCGGGAAGGCGAGCGCGAGCGAACCACTGCTGATGCGTCGAAATGCTTGGACGACATCGAAACCGGGGCTTGAAGGCTTCCCCGGCATGAGCCTGGCGGGTGTCCGCTTCCTGGTCAGGCGGTGTCCGGCGTGAAGGTGGCGCGAGCCCGGTCTGCGGGATCTTTGCGGAACAGGAGAAGGCGTACGTCCATGCCGGGCGTGCGCCGGCGGACCGGCTCGTAGTAGTGGTGAAGCCCCTGTAATGGGGGTGGAACGAAGGGGCCGGGTCGTTCGTGGCTTGTTCATTCGATCAACCGGAAGTGCTCCGGGAGGAATTGGCATGGATGAGTTGAAAGCACCGGTCAAGCCGTTCGGTATACCGAAGCTGCTGGTGACGGAGGCTTGGGAGAGGGTCAGGGCGAACAAGGGTGCGCCGGGCGTGGACGCGGTGGCCATTGAAGGGTTCGAGGAGGATCTGCGGGGAAACCTGTACAAGATCTGGAATCGGATGTCCTCGGGCTGCTACTTCCCGCCGCCGGTGCGCATGGTGGAGATCCCGAAGCCGCAGGGGGGCGTGAGGGTCCTCGGAGTGCCGACCGTGGGCGACCGTGTTGCGCAGACGGTGGTGGCGATGGTGCTGGAGAAGAGGGTCGAGCCGATCTTCCATCCGGACTCCTACGGCTACCGCCCGGGGCGCGGAGCGATCGACGCGGTGGGCAGATGCCGGGAGCGGTGCTGGAAGTACGACTGGGTTGGTCGATCTCGACATCAAGGCGTTCTTCGACTCGGTGCCGTGGGACCTGATGCTCAAGGCGGTGGGCTCGGTCTGTGAGCTCCCCTGGGTCCTGCTGTATGTAAAGCGGTGGCTTGCTGCCCCGCTGCGACATCCGGACGGCACGCTGATCAAGCGTGCCAAGGGCACCCCGCAGGGATCAGCGGTATCTCCCGTCCTGGCGAACCTGTTCATGCGCTACGCGTTCGACATGTGGTTGCACCAGGTCTTCCCGGACGTCCGCTTCGAACGGTATGCCGACGACGTGGTCGTCCACTGCCGTAGTCCCGCCGAGGCGAGAACGGTGCTGGCCGCGCTGGATGCGCGCTTGAACTCGGTCGGCCTTCAATTGCACCCCGACAAGACGCAGATCGTCTACTGCCGGGACGCGAATCGCAAGAGCTCTTTCGAGCACACGAGGTTCACGTTCCTGGGCTACGACTTTCGCGAGCGTACCGTGGATGGGCGGAACGGACTGTTCCGGAGTTTCTCTCCGGCGGTCTCGGACAAGGCCCTGAAGCGGATGGGTGAGGTGGTGAGTTCCTGGCGCCTGCACCGGTGGGTGCAGGGCGAGGCCCGAGACCTCGCGGACTGGATCAATCCGGTCGTGCGGGGACGGATGCAGTACTACGGGGCCTTCAACAGGTCGGCCCTCTATCCCCTCCTGAAACGGATCAACGCCTACGCGGTCCAGTGGTTGCGCGGGAAGTACCGAAGGCTGCGGCGAAGCTGGTCGGCGATTTTCCGTGCGTGGTGGTCCGGGGTTGATCGATATCCCCGGCTGCTCGCGCACTGGGTATGGGTGACCGAGTCCGCCCGGGTCTGGTGACCAGGACGACAAGAGCCGTATGACCGGGGACGGTCACGTACGGATCTGTGGGAGCCCGGGGGTGAAATCCCCCGGCCACCCGACTTCGTGAAGGAGAACGACCGGTGAGCGAGCTGTAACGGTTGATCCATGCGGAGAAGGCGACTTACCCGATCGTCCTGCTGTGCCAGGTACTGAAGGTCGCCAGCTCCTCACGCATCGTCAGCACTCGGGATGACTCGTCCAGAACCCGGATCGTTCGACGACGATCCGGGTTAGCCTGTGCGCCGATCCGGGAGAAGACCCCGGGCCAACGGAGGGAAGATCGTGGAGCAGAGCAGGCGGAACGGCGTCTCGCGTCGCGGGCTGATCCGAGGCGGGCTGCTGGCGGTGGCGGCATCCGGCGTGGCGGTGGTCGGCTTCGCAGGGCCGGCGAGCGCGGCCGTGGTCAATCTCGGCCTTGACAACCAGGGTGCCAAACGGATCCAGCGGTGGATACTTACCATGTACGGCTACACCGGCGCGATCGACGGGGCGCTCGGGACCAGCAGCTGGAAGGCGATGCAGCGTTTCCTGGCTACCTGGCCCAGCCAGCCCTCTCCCTACAAGGGTGCCATCGACGGGATCGTGGGGCCCAAGACGATCGTGTCGCTCCAGGCCAACCTGAAGAAGTTCCACGGCTACAAGGGTGCCCTCGACGGCATCGCCGGATCGGGGACCAAGGAGGCGTTCCGGCGCATGGCCTACTCCAACCCGGCGGTCTGACCGGCTGAGCATCGCGAGTGCGGCCCGGCCCCCAGGGGTCGGGCCATTTGTTCTCTTGAGGGCTCGGTGCCCTTGTGGGCGATGCGGTGTCGGATGCCGCGTTTGCGGAGCCATCGGCGCAGGTGGTCGTAGTCCGAGGCCGCACGCCTCGTTCCGCACCCCATAAGTCGACGGGGTGCGAGCAGGCCCGGCAGGCGACTGCTGGGCTTTCGGTCTGTCTGGGGGTGTTCCCGTGCGTGTTCCCACGGGAACGCGGGTGGATGAGGATCCGGGGAGATTCGGGCAGATGAGTGAAGATGCGGGCTAAAGCTCGGCGTTCGCGCAGGTCAAGGAAGAACTGCAGGTCAGAGGCCCTGTAAGGGGCCCACCTGGGGTCGCCTCCGGCCCGGCAGCCGGGGTGGGTCTGTTGCGGCCCGGCGGTTCAGCCGGCCTCGCCGGGGCACTGCGGCTGGGCAGGCCGGGCCGACTGCGGCGCCGGTGCGTTCGTCTTGCGTACCGGCTGGAAGTAGTGGGTCAGCGCCCAGGTGCCCACGCGGTTGCCGGCCCGGCAGCCAACGATGTCCGCCGTACGGGAATGGATGCCTCCCCACACGCGGGCATTGATCATGTCCTTGTTGACGTCGTCAGCGGACTCGTAGAGCCGGGTGGTGCCGGTGATCTCGGAGGGAACGTAGAGGTCGGGACGCGAGGTGCCGAGGACGCCGGTCACGGCGCGCATCACTGCAGCGGCGACGGTCGTGTGGCCGGCGACGTAGTCGGGATGGGGCGGCGTGACGAGCAGTGGCTCCCAGGCCGGGTCCGCCGTCGTCGCGGGGTTGCCGTCGGTGTCGGCCAGGCGGATGCCGCTGATCGGCCTCCAGAAGGCGTAGTGCAGCTTCGCGTCCCATGCGGTGATGACGGCGTCGGTCGCCGACGCGTTCGCCGCGGCGAACAGCCGCGCCGTGGTGGCGGCGCCGAGCCCGTGCCGGGCGGCGTAGTCCCGCAAGGCCGTCTGGACCTGCACCACCAGGTTGCCGCTGAAGAAGAGGGCGGTCTCGGTCTGCTGCGGGGTTCTGCCCGAGCCGGTCTTCGACCCCATGGTCTTCAGCTCATTGACGTCGTGGGCGTACCGAGCCGAGGAGAGCGCGGGCGGCCTGCCGGGGCGGAACTGTTGCGGGGAGGTGAGCAGCAGCGGGCGGAGCTCGGCGAGCCAGGTGTCGATGAAGGGCTGATGGGCGGGCGGGGTGGGCCTCCAGACCCCGGGAGCGGGCGACGCGGTGAAGGGTACATCCGCGAACCGGCCGTCATTCTCGCGGAGTTCGACGATGTGGGCGGCGGCGCGCTTTCCGAAGGCGACACCCTGGTCCTTCGCAGGGCCCTCGGGAATCCCGGAGAGGGAGTCGGCGTAGGCGGCGTCGAGCCCGCTCTTGAAGGCGGAGAAGTAGGTGAGCAGCACGTCGTGAGCCGCCGTTGCGGCCGCTGCCGCGGAGGATGCGGTGGCGGGGCCGCGTTCCCGCCACTCGTACGGGGCGTAGCCACCCTCGATGCCGACCACGGCGTTGTAGACGGCGACGGAGACGAACCCGTGCCAGATGGCGCCCTGCCCGGAAGGGCGGGCGCCCAGGCTGGCGCGGATCGTCTCGGTGGCGATGGCGTTCCAGTCGCGAACCACGGCTGCCGGGTCCGAAGCAGCTGCTCGGCGGGGATCGGCGGCGCTCGGACCGGTCATGGCCGTGAGCCCGACGAGGGCGAGCATCGCGACGGCGCCGATGACATCCCGGATACGTGAACGCGGAGTAGGAGGAGGTGGAACAGGGTGGTTCTGCCGCACAGCGCACTCCCTTGGGTTGGTTCAACCGGATTAGCAGCGGGCGGGAGCGCGATCAAGATCAATCGCCGTGACCGGGGCGTACTGAGCCGAAGGAGGCGGGCTGCGTAGTCTGTATTGCCCTGTGAGGTTGGGGACGCGGCTGACGGATGGTTTGCCTGCGAGTGCGGTGTGTCCGCGGTGGTGATTGTAGGTGTGCAGCCATTGCGGGTAGGCGTCGCGTCGTTCCTGTTCTGAGCGGGTAGGGCGTGCGTAGGCCCATTCGTCGAGCAGGGTGCGGTTGAGGCGTTCGACCTTGCCGTTGGCCTGCGGGCGGTAGGGTCGGGTCCGCTTGTGAGCGATCCCGGCCGCTGCGAGGGCATCGCGCCAGATGCGTGACTTGTAGCAGGCCCCGTTGTCGGTCAGCACCCGTTCGACGGTGATGCCACACGAGGCGAAGAACTGCTGGGCGCGGGTCCAGAACGCGGTGGCGGTCTCCTTGCGCTCGTCGTCGTGGATCTCGCTGTAGGCGAGGCGGGAGTGGTCGTCGACGGCGGTGTGGATGTAGCTGTAGCCGGCGCCGGAGCGGGTTCTGCGGCCCGCTTGCCGGCCGATGGTCCTGTGGCCGCCGCCGTCGGGGATGTTGCCGAGTTTCTTGATGTCCACGTGCACCAGTTCGCCGGGCCGGTCGCGTTCGTAGCGGCGTACGACGCGCCCGGTCGTCCGGTCGGGATGGGTGAGGTGGGTCAGGCCGAAGCGGGTCAGTACGCGGTGCACGGTGGAGGGCACCAGCCCGAGCAGGTGGGCGATGCGGGCCGGTCCCCACCGGCGTGCGAGGCGGACCTTGATGATCCGGCGTTCGGTGCGGGTCGGTGTCCGCCGGGGACTGTGGTGCGGGCGGGAGGAGCGGTCGGTCATGCCCGCCTCGCCGAAGGCCCGGTAGCGGTCGGCCCACCGCTGGGCCGTGGTCGGCGAGACCTGGAAGCGTTCGGCGGCCCGGCGCAGGGGCCATGTCCTCAACGACGCAGCGGGCCAGACGCAGGCGTCCGGTCTCGGTCAGGGGTGCATACGAGGGCCTTTCTGTTGGTGTAGATGTCGCAATCCATGCCGAACCGGAAGGCCCTCACCCGTTCAAGATCCCTCAACCGAGACCTGCATCACCGTCCACAACCTCCCGGGGCAGAACAACTTAGGGAGCCTGGACCTGGTCTGGAACTGGGCGCGCGTGCGGACCTCATCCGGGCTGAAGGCGTTGCGGGCGTCGGCAAACGCCTCGGTAGCCTGGTCGTGGCGGCCGAGGTCGAGCAAGCAGCTGCCGGTCTGGCCCATGATCTTGCCGGGGTTGATCCAGTACAGCCAGCGCGGGTCGTCCTCTCTGAGGTTCCCCCGAGATGCGAAGGATGCTGACAGCGGGTCAGATGGGTCTCATGAGAGGAGCCCAGACGATGCCTGCCCCGAGGCACCCCAGCAGATCGCCGCCGAGTCCGGACAGGCTCTTGTCGACCTCGCCGTCCGCCTGCCCGGCAAGCGGTCCCTGCTGTTGCGTGAGGCAGCCGACCTCCTCACCCCGATCGCCGACCAAGGACCAGCCACCGGTTTCCGTCGCTCCGGCATCCTTCACGGCATCCACCTCGTCCGCGCCGGCATCGGCGCCCGCGCCCCCGAGACAACCGCCCACTGGATTACCGCCCTGGCCGATCACGTCCCCCACGTACAGTCCATCCGGTGTCGTACCCTCCTGACAGCCGTACGGACCAGAGCGGGCAACCCACTGCGTGCAGCCGGTCGGACCGATGCACTCGATGCCATCAACAGGGCACTATCGAGTGCATGACCGACCTGCTGCCGACCGCGGCCCGAGCGTGGACGATCGCCGTCGTCTCCTACACCAGCCCAGACGCCCGCGGGCTCACCCAGGCTCTCCACCGTGAGCAGATGGCGACCTACGGCCGAGCCGACGACCCCGAAGACACCGAAGCTACCGAGTTCGAACCACCCAGCGGCGTGTTCCTCCTCGCCGCCCGCGCGGACGGCACAGCCTTGGCCTGCGGCGGGTGGCGCACCGCCGGACCCACCACCGCCGAGATCAAACGCATGTACGTCACCCCCACCGCCCGCGGCCAAGGCCTCGGACGAAAACTCCTGGAGGCTCTGGAGCACAACGCCCGCCAGCACGGGATGAGCGAGGTAATCCTGGAGACCGGCGTCAGCAACCTCGCCGCGCTCGCGCTCTACACCCGCTGCGGATACACCCTGATCGCCCCCTACGTCCCTGACCGCGACCCCCGGATCAACCGGGCGCTGAACAAAGCACTGAGGACATCGGCCGAAGGACAGTAGACCAGCAGCGCGGCGCTTCCCAGAAGCGGGACTGAGCACAGGGGTTGGTCCCTCTTGCCACCGCGTGAGAACCACACGCCCGGATCCCAGAGGGAACAAGCCGGCTGTACCCGACCCCTGCCTGGAGCACGACGCCCTTGCCTGGTCGGCGCCCAGGGCGCCGACAACTGCAACCGTGTGCGCTGACCCGACCCAGCTCTCGGACCGGAATACAGCGCCCAACGTCGCAAGTTGCCCAGGCGCGACCTCGACCATCGGTCGCCGACGCGCGATGATCTGACGCGGCTGCCGGTCGGTGTCGCCGTTGGGGTCGATAGACCTGCGCGGACTGCACGCCTCGGCCACATGACCGATGATCTGATGCGGCGGTCGGCGGTGGCGAGCAAGGTCACCTTGGTGGACAGTTCCGGGTTCCAGGCCGCCAAGGGCCAGGTCGGTCTGGATCACTATCAGGTGAGGCACTGGACCTCATGGCACCGGCACATCACGCTCGCCATGCTTGCCCTGGCCTTCCTGACCGCCCTCGCCGCCGACGCACCCCCCAACCGCCCGCAGATACACACCACTTCGTCCGCAGCCGCGATCCGATCACGCTGACCGTCCCGGAGATTCGCCACCTAATCGCCGCCGTCTTCATCCCACCAGTCGTGACCGCGGCCAGGCTGCTGCACTGGTCCAACTGGCACCTGCGCCACCAGGCAACAGCCCGACACAGCCACTACCGACGACGAACTGCCGGCGAACCCGCTGGATAGATCACGAAACCGTGGACGGACCAGCGGAAGTTCACGTACCGTGTGGCTCCACGCCCTGAGATGGACGGAAGGAGGCGAGTGCCGTGCGGTTCACACCTTTCCAGCGCTCCCCTTTTCCGCTGTCCCGGCGTGGTTCGTAACTTCTGACCGGGAGCGCTCCAAGCAGCCTGTATCCCGGAGGAATCCATGACCGACCCGGTCATCCGCGCGCTCACCGCGAGCGACGCCCATCTCTTCGACGAACTCCCCGACCCACTGGGCGCCCGTGAAGGCCATCGGCGTACTCGATTCCGCCCCGACTGGAAGCGCGTCGCCCTGCGCGACGGCGAGGTCGTCGCACGCGGCGCGTGGTGGGGCGGCCCCGACGACTCGGAGCCCCTCAACATCAACTGGTTCGACGTGGCCGAGGGCGAGGAGGAGGCGGGGGCCGAGCTCCTGCGCTCCGCCCCCTGGCAGGTCGAACTCGAGATCAACCTGCCCGGCGGCTGGCGGGACAAGCCCGACCTGCGCCCCGCCGCCGAGACACGCTTCGCCGCTGCACGAGCCGCCGGGTACGAACTCCTGGTGGAACGCTTCCTGTACCGCTGGACCCCGGAGCGAGGTCTGCCCGAGCGGCCCGAACGCCTGCGCTTCAGCGCCGAACCCGACGACACCGTGTTCTTCGACGCATTGCGCCGCATCCACTCCGTCACCCTGGACGCCCACGCGCTCAGGGCCATCGATGAGGGCGGCCTCGACCAGGCCGCCCAGGAGGAACTCGACTTCTTCCACTGGTGCCCCTCCCCGCGGGAGTGGTGGCAGATCGCGCACACGCCGGAGGGCGACCTGGCCGGCATCCACATTCCGGCCCACAACCCCTCCGGTCCGACCATCGGCTTCATCGGAGTCGTCCCGGAACAGCGTGGTCACGGCTACGCCTACGACCTCCTCGCGGAGTGCACCCACTTCCTCGTCGAACAGAACGCGGAGTGCATCAGCGGAGGAACCGACCAGGGTAACTTCCCCATGGCCGCGAACTTCGCCAAGGCCGGCTTCCCCGTGGTCAGCGAACGCATCAACTTCCATCCGGCGGGCCAAGCGGCCTAGCGAGGAGTAGCACGCGGTGAGCGGTCCGGTCCGAGGACGGGTCCGGACCGCTTGTCAGTGCCCGATGGCATGCTGGCCGACAGTGTGATCGACAGCGGGCGATGGAGGCGGAGTTGGGCTTCCGGAGATCCGCCACCTACTCGCCGCCGTCTTCATCCCACCAGTCGTGACCGCGGCCAGGCTGCTGCACTGGTCCAACTGGCGCCGGCGCCACCAGGCAACAGCCCGACACAGCCACTACCGACGACGAACCGCCGGTGAACCCGCTGGATGGGTCACGAAACCGCACTGGAGTATTAGCCGAAGTAGCTGATCCGCAGCGTCCGTTACAGTCGCTTCGGTACGCTCTCCGGTTCTGCAGCGCCACCTGACGCCGTGGGGCGGGGGTGATCGGTGCTCAGCACTCGGTGCCTGGACAGGAGGCGCGACAGGCCGGCAACGCTGATACCCACTGCGGCGGCGAGCGTCTTCTACGAAATGCCCTCGTCACTCTTCAGCCTGGTGACCAGGTCGTTCAGCAATGGGCCTGTCAGCGGGCGGATCGTCGCGGCGTGGCGGCGGGCGTGGTCAAGGGTGGCACGGGAGGCAAGGGCGCGGCGGCCGGTATGCCGGGCCACACTTCCGCAGCGCCCGTGCCCGACCTGCGCGTCAGCGTCCGCTCCGTGCAGCGATGGCGACAGGCGTGGGACAAGGGCGGTCCACGTGCTCTGCGGTCACAGGGGCCGGCCTCGCTGTCGAGGCTGAGCGAGAAGCAGTGCGTGATCACGGGCACGCCTGCGAGACACACCAGGGGGCCGAGGACGCCATAGCGGATGGACCGTGGGGACGCAGTTGGTTCGGGCGACGAGCGGTGTGCGCCGCTCCTCCGGGGGTGGGGAGGTTGTCCGGCACCGACCCGTTTTGGGCGCACGAACCGGCCAATCGCCCGTGGCATCGGTGCCTCGCCCGTCCCGGAAAGAACCCTGCGCCCCATTGAGGCCCTGCTGTCACACCTTCAGGGCTGGGGACCGGCCATTCCGCTGCGTAACGGCATGGCTCCGGAAAGCCCTGGATATGGATGGCGCGACCTGATCTATCCCTGGTCGTCCATCGGTGTACAACGGAGGTTCAGCCGCGTGATCGCCTCTTCGGATGTCGCAGCGCACATCAAGGAGTTCGACGAGAAAGGGTTCATGGTACTTCCGGGCCTTCTGCCCAGCCTTTTCGTCGGACGTCTGACACGGGAGGTCGACCACTGGGTGGATTCAGGGTTGCGACAGCGGTCCATCGACGCCTGCTTACGCCCGGATCGGTGCCCGTTACCGGAGACGGTCGAGCTGGAGATGACGGCACACGGGGAGCTGGCGGCGTTCCCGCCGCTGCTGGAGCTGCTGGAGGACGAGAATCTACTCGGCCCTGCCTTCGTGTTCCACCACCTCCACAGTGACCGCCGCCCCTCCGGCGCCCCGGGCAAGCCCTGGCATCACGACTACGAGCAGCGACCCCAGCGGCATCGGCGGCTTCCGATGGTTCACGTTCTTCACTACATCCAAGGTCTGCGGCCGGGCATGGGCGCTCTCGCCGTGCTGCCCGGCTCGCACCACGAGGTCGCGGAGAAGGACGCCCGCAGTCATCTGGGGACGGGCGCCCTGCCGGGAGAGGTGC
Organism: Streptomyces sp. NPDC001880; assembly: GCF_053594575.1. NCBI lineage: Bacteria > Bacillati > Actinomycetota > Actinomycetes > Kitasatosporales > Streptomycetaceae > Streptomyces > Streptomyces sp. NPDC001880. Next base: position 7,520 of record NZ_JBSFET010000055.1, on the reverse strand, counting down.
TGATCACCGAGCTGCCCCCGGGGTCAGCGGTGGTTCTCCACTCCGCGCTGTTCCACACCCGACGTGCCGGGGACGCGTCCTCGGCCGAGGGCACCGACAGGTACATGATCGACGCGTCGTACTGTCGTACGGGTGAGCTGTGGCCGCCGGTCAAGCCGTACTGGCGCCGGATACTGGCGGTCGGCCGGGAGCGCCGGCTGGGACAAGGACGGTGGGCGGAGTTGTTCGAGGAACGTCATTTCGGCGCGTACGAGCCGGGCGACGCCGGGCGGGCGGCATGAGGGTCCTGGAGGCCGTCTCCTTCGACACGGTCCTGGGTCACTTCACGCGGCACCATCCCTACCACCCTGGGGACACGGCCAACTCCAACGACGAGGCGAAGACCCATATCTGCAACGCTCAAGCCCTCGCGGAGGGCCGCTGGCACCGGGTGCTGCTGGAGGGGCCGGAGGTCAGCGGCGTGGTGCTGCCCTGGCATTTGGGCGAGGACGGGGAAGTCGAGCTGATCCCGAGGACGGGCCTCACCGTGCGGGCTGCCGCCGCCCGGCTGGCGGCACTGGGGGATGCGTACGCCACGTCCAATCCGCTGTGCGCCCGCAAGCTGGCCCGCCAGGTCCACGCCGAGCCCACCGCGGTGTTCCTGAGCACCAGGGCAGTGGGAGGACCGGACTACGAGGGACTGTCCGTCCGGGAAGGACTGATCCACCTGGACGGACTGCACCGGATGCTGGCCTGGGAGCGGGCGAAACGCCTGGCGCCCGGCCGGCTGCTGAACGCGTACGTGGCGGGCCTATCCTCGGCCGACGTAGGGCATGGCGCTGGGCATGACCAGAACGGACTGAATGTTCACCCCGACCGGAAGGGCGGCCATGGCCCGGACCATGTCGACCACGTGCCGGATGTCCATGGTGGGCTCCACCCGCAGTGAGCCGTCGGACTGCCGGACGGCGGGCTGCGGACGGTCGGCGGGGGTCACGTTGCCGATGTCGATCTGTCCACAGGAGATGTCGTAGCGGCGGCCGTCGAGGGAGAGCGAGCGGGTGATGCCGGCCACGGCGTGTTTGGCCGCGGTGAACGCGACCGAGTCCGGCCTCGGCATCTGGGCGGACGGGGCCCCGTTGTTGATGATCCGCCCGCCCCGGGGGACCTGCGCCTTCATAATCCGGAAGGCCGCCCGCGAACACAGGAAGGTTCCGGTGGCGATCGAGTCCATGACCCGATGCCAGTCCGCCACGTCCACGTCCTCGGTGGGCGTGTACGGCATGACGTCAGCGGCGTTGTTGAACAGCAGGTCCAGGCGTCCCCACCGTTCCACCACTGCGGAGAACAGCGCGTCCACGGACTCCGCGTCGGTGACATCTGCGGGCAGCACCACCGCCCGGTCGCGGTCGCGGGTATCGGCGAGGCGCGCCGATTCACGCAGCCGCTCCTCGCGACGGCCGGTCAGCACGACCGTCCAGCCGTCGGCCAGCAGACCCAGAGCACAGGCCTGCCCGATACCGCTCCCCGCCCCCGTGACCACAGCCGTCCTCACCACACCGCACCACCCCTTCGTCTCACGCCATCCATGACGTCGGCCCGAACACTCGCAAGCGTGTCCCCGGGCACACCCCAGCAAACAGGAGTAACCATGAATGACCGCTTACAGGCGCTGCACGGTACAGACGGCAGCAGGTCGTGGTTCGAGCGTGCGCAGCACTCCCTCGCGGGCGGGATCAGTTCGTCCTCCCGCCTCACCTCCACAGGGCCGCATCCCTACCCGCTCTACATCAGCAGCGGTTCCGGCTCCCGGATCCGGGACGTCGACGGCAACGAGTACATCGACTACCTCATCTCCTACGGCAGCGCGGTCCTCGGCCATGCCCCGCCTGTACTGACGGACGCCCTCACCCAGGTGCTGCACAACGGCACGATGTTCGGCACTTGCAACGTCCCGGAGGTAGAGCTGGCGGAGACGATCTGCCAGATGGTGCCCTGCGCGGAACTCGTCCGCTTCGCGAACTCCGGCAGCGAGGCCGTACAGGGCGCCGTACGTGCTGCCCGCGGTCACACCGGACGCTCCCGGATCCTGAAGTTCGAAGGGCACTACCACGGGTGGTCGGACACCCTTGCGATCTCGAACCGCCCCACGGAGCACGAGGCCGGCCCCTCCAACACGCCACGGCCCGTCCCGCACTCCCCGGGAATCCCCGCCGGTGTCGTGGAGGACGTCGTGGTCTGCCCCTGGAACGACCTAACCGCGCTGCGTGCGATGCTCGACGCCCATGCCGGGGAGCTCGCCGCCGTCATCTGTGAGCCGATCGTCGCCAACAACGCCTGCACCATGCCCGAGGCGGGATATCTGGAGGCCTTGCGCGAGGAGTGCACCATCCGCGGCATCGTGCTGATCTTCGACGAGGTCTGCACCGGGTTCCGCACCGGCCCTGGCGGGGCCCAGGCCCTCTTCGGCGTGGAACCCGACCTCGCCGTGTTCTCCAAGGCCCTCGGGGGCGGCCTGCCCATCGCCGCCTTCGCCGGACGCCAAGAGATCATGGACGCGCTCGCCTCGGGACGGGTCAAGCACGGCGGCACGTACAACGCCTCGCCGCTGTGCGCGACGGCCGCCCTGGTGACCCTGCGGCAACTCGGCGATCCCACCGTCGTCCAGCGGATCGACGACACCGGCCGCCAGGTGATGGAGACGGCACGGAAGGCGGCGCACGACCAGGGAATCCCCTGCTCCGTACAAGGGGTCGGTGCCATGTTCCAGACCGTCTTCACCGCCGACGGCCGCCCCACCCGCAACTACCGCGACCTGCTGCGCGTCGACCAGGCCCGGTCCCACGCCTTCCGGCATGAACTCCTCAAACGCGGAGTCCACGCCAACGCCTTCCCCCTGGCCTGCTGGTTCGTCTCCGCCGCGGTCACGGACGACGACCTCGCGGCCACCTGCGAGGCTGTCACGGAAGCATTCAAGGCCCTGTGACGACAAACCCGCGATCACCCCGCTGGACCTGAACCCGAGGAGACGACGTCGGCATTCCCGTCCTTTGGAACACACGCCGACGGAGCCGTTGACCGCCAGTTGTCTCCTTCTCCTCCTCGCAGGACCGGACGACGTGACGCAGATCGACGTGGTGGTGCCCAAGGGCACGAGTACCGAGTGCGGTATCAGTGACGGTCAGCTGCTGATCCTCACCGGCAGCTATGGGGACCGGACGGTCGTGGAAGAGACAGGCCGTCCGGTGCTCACCCTGAATGCGGTCTACCCGGGTGGTCAATGCCCCAGGCTGCTACGGCGGCCACGACCGCCGCACCGGCGATCAGCCAGGCGGATTTGGCCTTCGGGTCCGCTGCCGGCGCAGCGGGCTCGGGTGCGTGTTCGCCGAACCGCGCTCGCTGCAAGGCCGTTAGCCTGTCGACGTAGAGGGCGGTCATCGTAGCTGTGGGGACGACGAGTAGGCGAAGGATCAACGCCGCCCACCCGGTTGCATCGAGGTTGCACTCGTTCCCCCTCGAATTGACGCATTCGTCCCACGGTACCGTCGCCCAGAATCCTGGCCAGGTCAGCAAGGTGGCCAGCCAGAAACCCCACCAGAGGTTAAGCCGGGCGGTCGGGGCCATCACCCCGGGCCGGGCAGGTGGGCTGGAGGCGTGCCAGATGTCGTTGGCGATCTACTTGGGTAGATAAAGGTTGCCAACTGGGATGAACCAGGCGAAAACCGCCATGGACGGGCGGTACCGCAGTCGCTCAGGGGCGAAGCGCTCGGCATTGGCACGCATCCGGGCGAACCAGATCAGCCAGCACACGAGCCGCGGTACTGCGTCTCTTTCCGGGCACGGAGTGCTTCGAGGGACGGCCGGGCGGCCGGGTCCTTGGCCAGACAGTCCCGGATGAGGGGGAGGAGCGGTTCGGGGACGCCGCTGAGGTCCGGTTCCTCGTGCACCACCCGGTACATGAGGGCGTGAGCCTGCCCCTGGGGTGCCTCGAAAGCCATGTGCCCGCAGGCAGCGAAGGCGAGCACGGCGCCCAGTGAAAAGATGTCAACAGCCTGGGTGAGTCGCTAGCCGCGGATTTGTTCGGGGGGCATCAACCGGGGAGTGCCCACGATCAGTCCGGTGAAGGTCAGGCCGCTGCGGGTCGGGTCGTTCAGCGCGCGGACGATGCCGAAGTCGATCACCTTCGGACCATCAATGGTGATCATGATGTTCGAGGGTTTCAGGTCACGGTGGACGAGCCCGGCAGCATGGATGTCGGCCAGAGCCCCACACAGACCGGATACCAGACCGCGCACCGACTTCTCCGGCAGGGGGCCGTGCTGGTCGACCACGTCAGCTAGGGTGGGCCCTGGGATGTAGGCGGTGGCAACCCAGGGCCGCTCGGCATGCGGGTCGGCGGCCAGTACAGCAGCCGCCCAGTCCCCACCGACCTGCTGGGCCACAGTGATCTCGTTGGCGAACCGGGGCCCGGAAGTCCGTCACCGCCGCCAGTTCGGCGCGGATCGACTTCACGGCCACCATCCGGCCCCTCGAGGAACGGGCGAGATACACCACGCCCATCCCACCCTCGCCAAGGCGACCGAGTAACCGGTGGACAGGGGGTACGCGCGCCGTGCCGTCCCTCACGACAGGCTCCAGTGCTGCGCCGCCGCACCCGTACAGTCCCGCACGAAGAGCTGACCGTACGACGTGGCCTCCAGACAGTCGCCCGTGCGCGTGGACACCAGCGTGCCACCGGACCCGAGCCGCCACCCCTGCCGTTCCGTGCCACACGCGCTCAACTGCGCCGGGCCGTTGGTCATACAGTTCCCCGATGACTTGCTGACGAACCGATATGTGCCGTTTCCCAGGCTTTCCAGCGTCCAGACGGCGGCGTCGCCGGCACAGGAACCGGTCCAGACGCTGAAGGTCTGGGCGACCACACAACTGCCGTCGCCCACGTTGCGTACCAGCTTGCGGCCCGGAGCCGGGTTCGTCGTGCCCCCGCCCGTGGTCGAGGAACCCCCGCTCCCTCCACCGCTGCCCGTAGCGGAGCCGCCGTTGCCCCCGCCGCTGGTTCCGGAGCTGCTGCCTCCTCCACCGCCGCCACCGCTTGTTCCGGAGCCGCCGTTCCCACCACCGCCACCGCTGTCGGAGCCTTGGTCGCTTCCGCCCGCCGCCTGGTCACCGCCGGACGCCCCCGGCATGGCCGGCTGACCCGACCCGGACTCTCCTGGTTTCTTCGGCTTCTTCGACGCGGACGCGTCGCCGGACGGCGACGGCTCCTCGGGGCTGTGCGCCGACACCGATGGTGATACGACGACGGGGGCCGTGACCGACGACGAAGGTCCCCGCCCGCGGTCGTCGCCCGCTTCGGTGACATACGGCAGCAGCACGGCGGTGAGGCCTACACCCCCCGAGACGAGAACAGGGATGATCACTGGCGTGATTCGTGCACGACGGTGTTCTTTCGGGGCAGCGGTGGGCTTGGGCTCCACCACAGCCCGCCCCGGGCCGGATTCCGCCGCCTCCCGCACCCCCTCGGGTTCCCGTGCCGCAGGGCCCAACGCGCCCTCGGATTCCTCCCCGTCCGAAGTGTCGGGCCGCGTGGTGTCGGGCATCGTGAATCGGCTGAGGTCTGGTGTCCTCGCCGCGAACGCCGCCCGTTCAGAGAGACGTTCGGCGACGGGCTTCGGCCACAGCGGTGGCACCGCCGGGCCCCGGCCCGACGTCCGCTCGATCAGTTCGGTGGCGGTCGGCCTTCCCTCCGGGGCCTTTTCCAGGCAGTCGGCGACGACATCGGCCAACTCGGCATCAAGGTCACGCAGTTGTTGAAGATCAGGGTTCTCGTGAACGATGCGGTACAGCACACCCGGCCCGGACTCGTCCCCGAACGGAGGCGTGCCCGTCGCCGCGTAGGCGACCATTGACCCCAGCGCGAAGATGTCCACAGCGCCACTCAATGTCCGTTTGCCCTGGGCCTGTTCAGGCGACATGTAGGCGGCCGTGCCCACCACCACGCCGACACTGGTCAGCCGACTCTGCTGGGCCGCGTGGGCGACCCCGAAGTCGATGAGCGTGAGCCCGTCGGGGGTCAGCATGGCGTTGGACGGTTTGACGTCACGGTGGACCATGTCCAGCGCATGGATCGCCGCCAATCCGTCCGCGGCTTCCCTCAGCAGCAACCACAGCGCCTCGGCGGGCAGGGGCCCGTGCGAGTCGACAGACTCACGCAGGGTGATCCCGGGCACGTACGCGGTGGCGAACCACGGCAACCGCGCCGCCCGGTCACCGGCGATCAGCCGTGCGGTGGCGTCTTCCGGTAGCCGCGCGAGGTTGTCCAGTTCATGCCCGAAGCGGAGCAGGAATTCCTCGTCCTCGCGGGCGATCGACGGCAGCACCTGTTTGACAGCGACGTACCGTCCGTCGTGGACCCCGAGGAACACCCTCCCCATCCCGCCCGCTCCGAGCCGTCCGATCAGCGGAATCGGCCCGATCCGCCTGGGGTCGTCATCCGCCAGCGGCTCAGCACCGCTGCCTTCAAGGTCGATACCGGTGTTCCCGTTCACCTTCTGTCCCCCGTTCGCCGACCGTGTGGGGCTGGTTCCAACCACGCGCACGATGCCCGAGGCCCGTGCGGGCGGTCACTCGGGCCGGAGGCACAATCTTGTCTACCGCACCGGCGAAATGCCAGTCGCTCACCGGGCGGGAAGGACGCCGAAGGCGAGGCGGTGTGGACGCTGGCCCAGCTGGCCGAGATGTTCCAGGAGTGGATCATCTGCGGGTGGCAGGAGCGTGAGCACGATGGGCTGCGGCACCCGATGATGCCCCGCTGTGTGCTGTCGCCGAATGAAATGTGGGCGGCGCTGGTCGCCGTGTGCGGGTACGTCCCGGTGCCGCTGGGGCGCGAGGACTACATCGAGCTGATGCCGATCAAGCGTCAGAAGGGCACTGTCACGTTGACTGACCGGGTGGGATGACCTTGTGGCTACGCCGCCGTCGGCCCGGCCCGCGGACAAATGGCACCTGGACGAGGTCTTCATCAAGGTCAACGGCGAGCATAAGGGCCCTGACCCCGGGTTTTGGACACCGGAGAGACTTGGATCTTGATGGTCCAGGAGAACGGAGTCCCTGTGGGGATGAAGCACTACCCCGCCGAGTTCAAGGCGGACGCCGTCGCGCTGTACCGGTCGCGTCCGGGAGCGACGATCAGGTCGGTCGCCACCGACCTCGGGGTGAACACTGAGGTGCTGCGGAACTGGATCCGGGCCGCTGACGGACGTCGGTCCGGTGCTCACTCCACGCCCGCGGCGGCGCCGCGGCCTGGTGGTGATGCGGTTCAGGCGGAGCTGGCGGCCGCGCGGAAGAGGATTCGCGAGCTGGAGGAGGAGCGGGACATCCTTCGCAAGGCAGCCCGGTATTTCGCAGGGGATTGTGTCCTGAAAACGAAAGAGAGTTGGTCGTAGAACAGCTTTCAAGAGTGGTGCTGTGCGGAAGATGAAGGTTTTGTGGCCCTTCGGAGCCGCCCTGCGGGGGGAGGCTTCAAACTGCCTCATGCCGCG
>NZ_JBSFET010000054.1:0-42376 GCF_053594575.1 Streptomyces sp. NPDC001880 | reverse complement strand
CACCCGTCGAATACGAGACCAACTACTACCTCACCACCGCGAAACCCCAGGTCAAAACCACAATCTGAGATCTCTACCGAACCCGGGGCGGTTCAGGCAAGCCTGACACGATTCCGTTGGAGACGGGCCTCGGGCAGAGTGAGCCACGGGGGCAAGGACTCAGCAGGGCTCAGGAACTTGTGGAATGTCGCATATGAAGGGCGCGCCACAAACCGGAAACGGGGTCAATCTGTGAGCACTCATGGGCACGCAACGGAACCCCACCCTGGGAGAGTTATGACCATTCGAGCCGTCCTCGCCGCCACCGCCCTGGCCCTGACCTGCCTCGTCACCGGTGCCAGCAGCGCTGCCGCGGACGACATCAACTTCAACGACGTGGACATCCTGCCCATCCAGATGTGCATGGGCAATGACTGCGGCTCCCCCACCGCCGACTACTAGGACTAAGTCCGTCCGAGCCCGGCGGCCGGATAGGCCCGGCCGCCGCCCTCTACACACCGGCATGTGCAGCACCTGCGGCGGCCCATACGACAAGCCGTGGCATCGCGCCCGGCCCTGGTCCTGGTCAGCCTTCGGTATCCTCGTCGTCGACCGCGTCAGGGTCCCGCAGGGGCTGCAATCCCAATTCGGGGCCACTCGCACCGATGGAGGCCTCCAGCGGCGAAAGCGCTCCCCTTTACTAATGCACTAGCGTACTTACGGTACGAGTGAGACCTGCCATTTCTGGCGGTCACTGTTCATGCTGCACGTCCAGGTATATGCCTTACCATCATTGTTGCTATCCATACAGACTGCTCCTTGTTGCTGCACGAGAGTAACCGTACCGGTCGGATTCAACTCGCCTTTGACGGTCCATTTTGCGTATTCACTACCACAGCTGTCCGGATACAGCATCCTATTTGTTCTCGGATCCCCAGCTGCGCACGATCCCTTGGAGACATTCTGAAGCAACACGTAGTCTCCGTGTACGGTGACTCTCCACTGCTGGTCGTCATACGCTGAATTACACCCGCCCGTATGAATTTCCTGCATGTTGTATATCTTTGTGTAGAGACACATGCCGGTGGCCAGGTTTCTGATTTGGTACTTTGGGTCGCCAGGGGATCCCGGCGAAGCGGAGACCGCGTTTCCGGGCGTACTTGCCATGGTGATTCCGAGTGAAGTCACAACCGCAATTAATGCGGCGCGCAGTGTTGCATGCATCGTGGACTCTCCTTGAATTGAAGTTCAGCGGGCTTCGACGAACTGTTCGAACTGACCGACGCGTTGTTGTGCGCGGAAGGACCGGTTGAGGACGCCGGTGGATCTGACGCTGTTGGCCGAGCATCACCGTGGACACGGCGCCTTGTACGAGGCTCTGTCGTGGCTGGATCGACGCCGGGCGGCTGCGGCGGATGCTGGTCGCGCTGCCCCAGCCCAAGGCGGCCGACGGGCGGCTCGTGCTACATGGCTAACTTGCCTTACGCCAGATCAACCCGTTGGCCTGCAGAGACACTTGACAGCACTAGATAACGATCGGTCTCGTGCAATGGCCAGCAGGCTGTCGCCGCGTTCGATGCGTTCGTGGATCTGTTGGTGGCGTTCATGGGTACGGCTGACCAAGGGGCGCGGCCGTCCGTGGATGTCCAGCTCTGCGCGGCCTGAGACTTCCTGAGGCTGGTCGTCTTTGCTCCGGTCGTCGTGGGAACCGAGGCGCTCTCGCAGGTCGGCGCGGTGCCGGCCCACGACCCGCTCGACTGCTTCGGCCAGGTTGTGCAGCAGGTGCCAGGCATCGGCTACTTGCCGGGCTTGCGGAGCACCTGCTTGGGCCCCGTCACGGAAGGAGCCGGCACGGTCGCGGCAGATGATCCGCACTTCAGGGTGGTTCCGCAGCCAGGACGCGAAGGTGTTCGCGGCGCGATCGGCGAGAACGTCAACCGGGCGGTGGGCGGACATGTCGATGAGGATCGTCGCGTAGGTCCGTCCGCGTCGCACGGCGAACTCGTCGACGCCGAGAATCGGGACTGGGACCGGGGCGGGAGCGGCAGGGCGCGGATCAGCCGGAGCAGAGTGTCCTTGCACGTGTTGATGGCCATGTGCTCGGACAGACGGGCTCCTGCCCGGCCACCCAGGAACAGGGCCATGTCGGTGAGCTGGGAGGTGAGAGCGTCCGTGCGGCGTGCATGCCGACGCGTCAGGGCCGGTATCTGCTCGGCGAACGTCCGACGGTCGCAATAACTGTTCCCGCACACAAGCTGGCGAGCCCGCAGGCCTACTCGTACATGCCGGCCTGCGACAGGACGATCCGCCAGAGTCCGCTGGTAGTAGCAGTGCACCCTTGAAGATCTGTGCCCGCATCCGGGGCACGCAGCCGACGCGGCTCGTGACCGCACGGCGAGCCGGACCTCCGCATCCGTGAGCACCACATGCTCGACCTGCACCCTGACACCCGGCAGCAGAACGTCCGCGACCTGAACCCCCACCCATCACACCCGATTGATGCCCAGCTACCCCCAAAATAGCGACAGAGCCCGGATCTTGTGCCAGAACCCTCTCCGGTTACTATTGGCCTGGATTCGGGGCCGGAGCTGATGCATTGGCCGGCCCCGTGCGGCCCTGAGCGGCCGTCGGGCTGGAACGCACAACCAGGGGGGGAACCGTGCCTCAGCCAGCTAACCCCTCAGGGGTGCTTCATCCCGGCAGGACCAGGCGGAGTTCCCCGCCACACCACTACAGTCCGGGCCGTTTCGGGCCTCCGTGTCGCCGCTCGTGCGCACCGGACAGACTGTTCCTGTGGATGTCGCAGAACCTTAACGTGCGCACCGAAATCTGGCCTGAAAGGGCTGCGAAACTGAAACCGAGCACGGAGCGGAAGCGTCCTCAATGGGAAACCTTATTCCCACACGGGGTATCTACGCACCAGTAATGGCCGTCGGCAGGGGAATTCCCACCGCCTGAATACCTGACGGTAACCGAAGGTAATACGGTCGCGCGCCGAAGGGCGCAGCCTTCCCGCTTTCCCGTTCCGCTCCGGACCCGCGCCGGGGCGGGCTCCCATCGGGCGCGGGGGCATCACCTCGAGGGCATGGTTCAACACATTCACAACATGCCGAACGACACGCGGCATACAAGGGGTTCTGGTATGGCCGATAAGGGCAGACGCGGACTGATGGTCCTGCACTCGTCACCTTTGATACGCAAGGCGATTCTCGATCTGTTCCGGGGCGACCCAGGCGTCACCGTACTGGGCGGTTGCCCCCGCCCGACCTCTGTCAGCAGCCTCCCCGTGCGCCGTCCGGACGTAGCGCTCGTGGAGTACGAGCAGTGGCAGGACGTGCTCGGCAACCTCGCGTACTGGAGCGGCACCCGGATCATCCTCTACAGCAGGGACAACACCCCGCGGAGCGTGGTGGACTGCATCAGGGGCGGGGCCGCCGGGTTCGTGCACGAGTCGTGCCCGCCCGAGTCCATCGTGAAGGGCCTGCACGACGTGCTGAGCGGACGCAGCTTCTGGCATCTGGGCGCGGACGAGCCCGAACCCGCACCGGTACCGAAGCGCGCGGGCGGACAGTGGAAGCTGAGTGGGCGTGAGGAGGAGATCCTCGGGCTGTTACTGCGTCGGCGCTCCAACGAGGAGATCGCCCACGAGCTCTGCCTCACCCAGCAGACCGTCAAGAACTACGCAAGCCGGGTCTTCCAGAAGGTGGGCGTGTCCGGACGCAAGGAACTGTTCAGGATGTTGAGGCCCTGCGGATGACACCACCGGAAAACTCCCCCAGCGCCTCCGGGGACCCCTTGCTGATCGAGCGGAACGACCGGGTGGTCACCCTCACCCTGAACCGGCCGCACCGCAGGAATGCGATGTCGACCGAACTGCTGGGCCAACTGGCCGACCGCCTCGGTCGGCTGACGGTCCGTGACACGGAAACCCCGGGTGCCCTGGTACTCACCGGCACCGGCGGGACCTTCTCCAGCGGCGCGGACACCCGCGAACCCGACTGGTCGGACCTGTCGCGCCGGGCGGTCCGGCGAGCCCATTTCCGCGCGGTGTTCGCGGCCCTGCACGAAGCCCCCTTCCCCGTACTGGCGGCCGTCGAGGGGTACGCGCTGGGCGGCGGGCTCGAACTCGCCCTGGCCTGCGACCTGGTCGTGGCGGGCGAGGGCGCGCTGTTCGGCCTGCCGGAGCTGGGGGTGGGCGCCGTCCCCGGCGGCGGCGCGGTGCACTCGCTGGTGCGCCGGGCCGGGCGCGGCGTGGCCGCCCGGATGCTGCTCGTCCCCGGCGAGCGGGTGCGGGCCGACGAACTCGCCCGGCTGGGCGCGGTGGAGCGCGTGGTGCCCGACGGCGCGGCGCTCGGCGAGGCCCGGTCGCTGGCGGCGGCCGTGGCGGCCGGGGACCCCGCGCTCCTGGAGGCCGGGGTCCGCCTGCTGCGGGACTCCGGGCACCTGGACCGCACGGCGGCGCTCGGCGTGGAGAACGGCTACTGGTGGCAGGCCGCTTCGGCCGCGAGCCGGCGCCCCGCCGTACCATCCGGCCCGCCCCCCGGGCCAGAACGTTCCCAGCCATAGAGGCTCAGCCCTTCATTGCAGCCCGCGAGCTGCGCCGTTAGGGTTGTTGATCAGATTCAGCAATCAGTGAATCAGCTGCACGCGCCGTACGGCGGACGCGGCGCCCCCACCCCCGATGCCTGCCGGACGCCCCGGCCTACCGTGGACGCACGAGCCGTGGGCGCAAGAGGAGAGCAGAAGAGACGTGACCCCCCTCATCGAATGTTCCGAAGTCACGAAGAAGTTCGGCGACTTCACAGCGCTGAGCCGACTCAACCTGACGGTCCCCCCGGGGGTGGTCTACGGCTACCTCGGCCCCAACGGAGCGGGCAAGAGCACCACGATCCGCATGCTCATGGGCCTGTCCCGCCCCACCTCGGGCCGGGTCCGGGTGCTCGGCGAGGACCCGACCGACCCCGCCGTCCGCGGGCGCATCGGCTACCTGCCCGGTGAGCTGCGGCTGGACGACCGGCTGACCATCGGTCAGACGCTGGTGTCCTGGGCCCGGCTGCGGGGTCTGACCGACACCGCCTACCGGGACTCGCTGGTCGAGCGGTTCGGCATCGACCCGGCCCGCAAGGTGCGCGGCCTGTCCACCGGCAACCGCCGCAAGGTCGGCCTCGTCGGCGCGTTCATGGCCAAGCCCGAGCTGCTGATCCTCGACGAGCCGACCAACGGTCTCGACCCGCTGATGCAGCAGGTGTTCCTCTCCACCGTCGAGGAGGCCCGGGACAACGGGCAGAGCGTGCTGCTCTCCTCGCACATCCTCTCCGAGGTCGAGCGGGTCGCCGACCTGGTCGCGGTGCTCCAGGGCGGCAAGCTCGCCGCCTCCGGGACGACGCAGGAACTGCGCCGCCAGGCCGCGCAGCGCTTCCACATCACCTTCGCCGAGGGCGAGGAGGTCCCGCTCACCGCGCTGGCCGCGCTGGACAGGGCCTCGGGCGTGGAGCGGCGGCGGCCGGGCGGCCAGGAAGTCTCGCTCGCCTGGGCCGGTTCGCCCGACGCGCTGCTCAAGCTCCTGGTGGGCCACCGGATCACCACGCTGGCCGCGCCCGAACCGGACCTGGAGGAGGCGTTCCTGGAGTACTACCGGGACGACGCCCCCGACGGCCGGAACTCCACGGCCGAGGAGTCCCCGGCCGCCGACCCGGTGCGGTAACGACCGCGGGCGAACCGCGACGGGTCACAGTCATCAAGGCCGTCCTCGGGCCGGCCGGAAGGGAAACACATGTCATCGCCCAGCTCGGAGATCTTCCGGCGCGGAGTACAGATCCAGAAGCGCACCCTGATCGCCTGGTCGGCCGCGCTGGTCCTGCTCGCCCTCTCCGTCGTCGGGGCCTGGCCCTCGATGGAGAAGTCCGGCGCACTGGAGGACTTCGCCTCCGGCGTCTCGCCGGAGATGGCCGCGGCCTTCGGCATCGACCAGATCAGCAGCGCGAGCGGCTACCTCAAGGGCAACCTCTACGCGGTCCTGCTGCCCCTGCTCCTCGGCCTGATGGCCGTGACCGCGACCACCGCCCTGACCGGCGGCGACGAGGAGGCCGGGCGGCTCGAACTGCTGCTCGCGCTGCCGGTCGCCCGCCGCCAGGTCTTCCTGGTGCGCTTCCTCTGCGTGGCCTTCGGCCTCACCGTCACCAGCGTCCTGGTCTGGCTGTCGGTGTACGGCTCGGTCGTCTCCTTCGACATGGACGTCTCCGGCGGCGGGATGGCCGCGGTGACGCTGACCGTCGGTCTGCTGGCCGTCCTGCACGCAGGCGTCGCGTATGCCGTGGTCGGCTTCGGCTTCGGGCGCGGCCCCGCGCTCGGCGTGGCGGCCGGTGTGCTCGTCGTCGGCTACCTGCTCCACGCCATCGCCCCGATGTCCGACGCCCTGGAGCCGCTGGCGAACATCTCGCCCTGGGAGTGGGCCCTGGGCAACGACCCGCTGCTGAACGGCGTTCCGTGGGGCGGGGTCGCGCTGCTGGTGGCCCTCTCCGCCGTCGTCGTCGCCGCCGGGACGTACGCGGTGAACCGGCGCGACGTCAAGAACGCCTGATCCCCGCGCCCTTCGACGGCCGAAGCGGCCCGGTACCTCCCCCGGCGGAGGTACCGGGCCGTCGGCGTGTACGGGCCCCTATACCTCATGTCGTCACCCCCGGGGGCCGAAAATCGAGTACCGCCGGTCATCAGAGAATGCGTTGATGAGTACTTGACGGCCATATCGAGGCTCATGTAAGGGCGGCTAGCTTCGAGCCATGGACAGCAGCCGAGCCCATTCCCTCACCCCCTCCGATCCCATCGTGCTGACCGGCATCGGGTGCGTACTGCCCGGCACACCCGATGTCCATGCGTTCTGGAACCACATCTCCACGGGCACTTCACAGGTGAGCCGGATGCAGAACCCGGCCTTCGCCGCCGCCGGCCTGCCGGTCCACGCCGCCGCGCAGCTGGGCGAGTTCGACACGGCGGCCCGGCTCCCCGACCTCCGTCCGGCGCACGCCGCGAAGTACAACCGCGACATCCTCGCGACCATGGCCGCGGTCAACGACGCGCTCAAGGACGCCGGGATCGCCCGGGGCCAGATCGCCCCGGAGCGGATGAGCATCGTCCAGTCCTCGTCCCGCGGCCCGCTGTCCTGGTGGGCCGAGACCATCACGGCGGACCCGGAGAAGGACCCGTACGGCGGCAAGGCGACCGCGATGTTCCGCGGTCTGGCCGGCTGCCCCGCCACCCTGGCCGCCATCGACGTCGGCGCGAAGGGCCTGGTCACCACGGTCAGCAGCGCCTGCGTGGGCGGCCACCACGCGATCGGACTGGCCCTGCGCGAACTGCGCTCCGGCACCGCCGACGTGGTCCTCGCCGGAGGGCACGAGTTCCCGATCGTCCCCGAGGTGGCGCGCTGCTACCTGGCGCTCGGCGACGGCGTACTCTCGCCCGAGAGCGACGACCCGGCGAGCGCCGTGCGCCCCTACGACCGCTACCGGCGCGGATTCGCCCTGGGCGAGGGCGCCATGACGCTCTGCCTGGAGCGCGAGTCGTCCGCCCGGGAGCGCGGCGCCCGGATCTACGCCCGGGTGCTGGGCCACCGCGCCCTCAACGAGGCCAACCACGCGACCAGCATGGACCTGGTCGGCGACGTCACCGCCTCGGTCGTGGCGGGGGTCCTCGACGACGCCGGGCGCAAGCCCGAGGAGATCGGCTACGTCTGTGGGCACGGCACCGCGACCCGCTACAACGACATCGCCGAGAGCCGGGCCCTACGACGCCTGCTGCCGCGCCACGACGACTCCGAACTGCCGCCGCACGGCTCCAACAAGCCGGTCTACGGCCACACGTTCGGCATGGCAGGAATCATCAACGTCGCCGCCACCTCGCTGATGCTGCACCACCAGCGGCTGGCCCGCACGGCCAACCACCTGACGCCGGACCCCGAGTGCGACTACGACCACGTCGCCGAAGGGCCGCGCGACACCGAGATCGACCTCGCGGTCTCGCTGTCCTTCGCCTTCGGTTCGCAGACCTCCGCCATGGCCTTGGAGCGCGCATGACCACAGCACCCGAACGCCCCGCCCCCGCCGCCCGCCGGGCCGCCCCCTTCCTGGCCGACGGACCCGACGACCTGGTGCGCCACTTCGTCCGGGAGGGCGACCACGTGCACGCGGCGGCGACGATGTCGCGGCCCAACGCCCTGCTGAACGCGGTGTGCAGGGCCTTCGCCGGGACCCACAGCCTCACGGTGAGCACCACCGCCGTGCACTCCAGCGCCCACGCGCTCGCCCTCTCCGGCGCGGTGCGCAAGGTGATCACGGGCTTCGTCGGGGACACCTTCCCCTCCCCGCGCCCCAACCGCCTCTACCGCGAACTCGCCGAGGGCCGGCCGTTCGAGATGGAGATGTGGTCGCTGCTCAGCTACACCCAGCGGCTGATGGCCGCCGCGCTCGGGCAGCCCTTCGCCACCACCGGTTCGATGCTCGCCGAGACCGACCTGCGGCACGGCAAGGAGGGCAGCCTCCACCTGGTGCCGCACCCCGAGGACCCGGACCGCACCGTCACCCTCCTCAGTCCGCTGCGCCCGCGCATCACCCTGTTCCACGGCGTCGTCGCGGACCGCCGGGGCAACGTCGTGGCCTGTCCCCCGCTGGGCGAGGGCGCCTGGGCCGCGTACGCCGCCACCGAGGGCGTCCTCGCCTCCGTGGAGGCGATCGTGGACGACGAGGTGATCGACTCCATGCCGGACCGGGTGGTGATCCCCGCCGCCCGGGTGCTGGGCCTGTGCGAGGCGCCGCTCGGCGCCCACCCCCAGTCGCTGCGGACCGGCGGACTGGCCGGGGTCGACGGCTACCTCGACGACTACGCCTTCCTCACCGACATCGTGACCGCGTGCAAGGACCCGGAGACCGCCGCCGCCTGGTACGAGGAGTGGGTCGGCGGCGTCGGCGGCCATGCCGCGTACCTGGAGCGGCTGGGCACTGAACGCCGCGCCGGGCTCGTCTTCCCGGCCCCCGCCGACGCCCCCGCAGCACCGGCCGCCCCGGCCTCGGTGGACGGCCTCACCGGGCCCACCGAGCAGGAGCAGCTCATCGTGCTCGGCGCCCGCGCGGTCGCCGACCTGGTCCGGGAGCGCGGCTACGACACGCTGCTCGCCGGGATCGGCACCTCGCACATGTCCGCGTGGCTGGCGGCCCGGCTGCTGGCGAAGGACGGCGTCCACGTGCAGGTCGCCGCCGAGCTGGGCCTGCAGTCGATGGACCCGGAGCCAGGCGACGTCTTCCTCTTCAGCCAGCGGCACGCCGAGCGCTCGCAGATGTTGGCCGGGGTGGCCGAGACGCTGGGCGGCGCCGTCGCCGCCAACCCGCGCTGCCTGGGCGTCCTCTCCGCCGCGGAGATCGACCCGGACGCCAACATCAACACCACACTGCTGCCCGACGGCCGCTGGATCACCGGGTCCGGCGGGGCCAACGACATCGCCTCGTCGGTGGACTGCGTGGTGATCGCCGTCGCCTCGGCGCGCCGCTACGTACCCCGGCTGACCCACCTGACCAGCCCCGGCCTGCGGGTGCGGGACGTGGTCAGCCAGTTCGGCCGCTTCACCCGGCCGGGGCCCGGAACCCCCTTCGAGCTGTCGACCTGGCTGCCGCCGGTGCCCGGCCGCGGCCGTACGGAGGCCGACCTCCCCGACGATCCCGAGGCCGCGGTCCGCGACCTCACCGGCTGGACCTTCCCCGGGACCGCCACCGGGGTCGGCCCCTCCCCGACGGACGAGAAGGCCGTCACCACCGAAGAGCTCACGCTTCTGCGCACCATGGACCCGGAAGGCTGCTACCGATGACCACCACCGTCCCCGACCCGGCGACCGCCCACCTCCGCCCGCTGCCGCCCACGGCGATCGCCCCCGTGCGGCTGGCCGGGATCGGGCACTACTTCCCCGGCGAGCCGATCACCAACTCCCACTTCGAGCAGCTCGAAGCGCTGGGCATCGACGACGCCTGGATCCGCAAGAACACCGGGATCGTCAGCCGCCACTGGCCGGCCGACGAGAAGGAGCGCGCCGTCGAGATGGCCGCCAAGGCGGTGGACGACGCCCTGACCGCCGCGGGCCTCCAGCCCGACGACATCGACCTCGTCATCGGCACGACGTCCACCACCCGGCCGCGGGTCAACCCGTCCAGCGCCACCAACAACTACATGGACATCTCGCTGCCGCTCCAGAAGCAGGCCGGGCTGCGCCACGCCACCTGCTTCGACGTCACCTCGGTCGCCTGCGCCGGGTTCATGTACGGCACCGCCACCGCAGCTTCGATGCTCCCGGCGCTCGGGATGCGCAACGCGCTCGTCGTCTGCGCCGAGAACCCCCGCCCGATCCTCAACTTCGACTACCGCTACTCGGCGCTGTTCGGGGCCGGGGCCGCGGCCGCCGTCTGGTCGGCGGACACCGAGGAGCGCGGGCTGCTGGACGTGGCGCTGCACGCGGACGGCTCGTACTTCGACGCCTTCGACATCGACGAGAACGACAAGATGCTCATGCGCGGCCGGGAGGTCGGCGCGGTGGGCCCCAAGCTCCTCTCCCACGTGGGCCAGGAAATCCTGGAGCGCAACGGCCTGACGGTGGCCGACGTCGACTGGTTCGTGCCGCACCAGGGCAACCTGAACATGATCAACCAGGTGTGCGAGACGCTGGAGATCCCCCGCGAGAAGCTCCTCACCAACATCCAGGAGCGCGGCAACACCTCCAGCGTCTCCATCCCTAGCTGCCTCTCGGAGAACCTGCGCTCCGGGAAGATCCGCTCCGGCGACCTGGTCGCGACGATCGGCATCGGCCGCGGCTTCAGCTGGGGCGCGATGCTCCTGCGCGTTCCGTAAGCCCTGGCGAACCCTTCTTCCGCCGGGCGTTCCCCGGCACCACCGCACAGCACGGGAAGACGAAAGATGCACGACGAAACGTCCTTGTGGCGCGAGAGCGGACTGCGCCTGTCCGGATACGGGCACTACTACCCACGCCTCCTGGTCGAGAACGAGACCGCCGAGGACCCCGCGGGCAACGCGGTCGACGAGGCCGTCATCGGCCGGCTCGACGTCCGCAGCCGCCACGTGGCGGACGAGGAGGAGACCCCCGCGTACATGGGCGTGCGCGCCGCCCATGAGGCGATGGAGCAGGCGGGCATCGGCGCCGACGAGGTGGACCTGCTCGTCTTCAGCAACTGGACGGACCGCCAGTTCGTCCCCGAGTGGGGCCCGCACGCCGCGCACCTGCTGGGCGCCGACCGGGCGCTCGCCTTCGACGTGTGCGGCGCCTGCACGGGGTTCGTGCACGGGGTCCAGACGGCGGCGGCGCTGTTCGGGGCGCACGCCACGTGGCGCCACGCGCTGGTCGTCTCCAGCGAGCGCTTCTCGCGCCGGGTGCGGCCGGGCAGCAAGGGCGAGCTGATCGTGGGCGACGCGGCCGGGGCCGTCGTGCTGTCGCGCGGCGCGGAGCCGGGCGACGGGCTGTGGGACTCACTGCTGGTCAGCGACGGTTCGGGCCGGGAGACGGTCACCGTGTACCCGCCCAACGGCTGGATCAAGAGCAGCCGCGAGCTGGTCTCCATCGCCGCCGGCTCCCACGCCGATCTGGCCGCCCGGATGCTGGACCGCTCGGGCGTGACGATGGACGAGATCGACTGGGTGGTGCCGCACCCGGGCACCGGCCAGCTGCACACCGCCGTGCGCGAGCGCCTGTCCATCCCCGAGGAGCGGTTCATCACCAACTACGAGACGCGGGCGAACACTGGCAGCGCGTCGGTGCCGATCGTGCTCTCCGAGATGGTGCGGGACGGCCGCCTCAAGCCCGGCGACCTCTGCTACACGCCCACCGTGGGCTCCGGCTGGTACTACGGAGGGCTGCTCTTCCGTGCCTGACCTGTCATCACCCCACCTCCCCCGTACGGGCGTCCGCGGTACGGCGCTGGTCACCGGCGGCAGCCGGGGGCTCGGCGCCGCCATCGCCCGCCACCTGGCCGCCGTCGGCTGGCACACCGTGATCTGCGGGCGGGACCAGGAGAGCCTGGACGCCGGAGTGGAGGCGGCCGCCGACGAGGGGCTCGTGCTGCACGCGGTACGGGCAGACGTCACCGACGAGGAGTCGGTGGCCGCCCTCTTCGAGCGGCTGGCCGAGGAAGCCCCACCGCTCGGGCTCTGCGTCAACAACGCGGGCAACAACTTCTCCCGCCGCCTGGTGAGCGTCAAGGAGCGGCCCGACGGGCCCCCGCTGCTCTCCCCGCACGCGCTGGAGGACTTCGAGCGGGTGGTGTCGTCCCTGCTGACCGGCACCTTCCTGGTCGGCCGCCACGCGGCCCAGGCGATGCTCACCGCCGGCACGCCCGGCGCCATCGTCAACATCTCCTCCACCGTGCGCCACGGCGCCTACGGGCAGTCGGCCTACTGCGCCGCCAAGTCCGGAGTGGAGGCTCTCACCCGCACCTGGGCGACCGAGCTGGGCGAGTACGGCATCCGGGTCAGCGCGGTGGCCCCCGGCGTCATCGACGGCGAGGCCCTGCGCCGCCGGACGGCGGCGAGCGAGCGGCACGCGGCCTACATGGCCGACCTCCAGCGCCACGTGCCGCTGCGCCGCTGGTGCGACGAGCAGGACGTGGCGGAGGCGGTCGCCTTCGCCGCCGACAACCCCTCGGTGACCGGCACCGTGCTGGAGGTCGACGCGGGCGGACTGCCCGCCCGCGTCCTGCCCCCGGTCGGCCGGACCCCGGCCCCCGCGGAACGTACCGCGGGGACGAGCACGGAAGCCGCACGCGCGGACCTCCCCGAGAAAGTGGAGAAGACAGCATGACCAGCGGCTTCGCACCCACCCTGCTCCAGGGCAGGACGACCTTCCTGACCGGCGCCAGCAGCGGCATCGGCGCCGTCCTCGCGACGATGCTCGCCGACCACGGCTCCAGCGTCGCCCTCATGGCCCGCAGCGAGAAGGAACTGCGCCTGCTCGCCGAGCAGATCGAGGCGAACGGCGGACGGGCCGTGGCGGTCCCCGGCGACCTCACCGACGCCGACAGCGTGCGCGCGGCCGTCCGCGAGGCGGAGGAGCGGCTCGGCCCGATCGACCGGCTGGTGCACTGCGCGGGCGCCGCCCGCGACCAGGCGTTCCTGTGCGACCAGGACGAGGACCAGTGGATGGCCACCCTCGACGTCAACCTGCTGGGTGCCTTCCGGGTCGCCCGCGCGGTCGTGCCGGGGATGATGGAGCGCCGCGAGGGCAACATCGTGATGGTCTCCTCCATCGCCGGCAAGCGCGGCCTGCCCGCCAACACTTCGTACTGCGCCTCGAAGTTCGGGCTGAACGGGATGACCCAGGCGCTCGCCTCGGAGCTCGGCGCCTTCGGCGTGCGGGTCAACGCGGTCTGCCCGGGGCTCACCGACAGCCCGGCCGCCACCGACGGCGAGCGCTACGGCGACCCCTTCATGGCCGCCATCGCCAAGCACCACGGCCCGCCGGACCTGACCTGGGAGCGCTACCTCAAGCGCGCGGTCAACAGCACCATCCTGCGTCGGCTGGTGCGGCCCGAGGAGATCGCCGCCCAGGTGCTGTTCCTGCTCTCCGACCTCTCCGGCGGCATGACCGGACAGGCCGTCAACGTGGACGCGGGGGCTCTGTGAGCGAGGAGTACGGCGGGCGGCGGGACGACACGGTCCCGCCGCCCGCACCGGAGGACCTGCTCACCCCGGCGGCCCGTCCCTGGGCCCCCGGGCCCCGGGACGCGCTGGTCACCGGGATGGGCTTCTGCCTGCCCGGAGCGGGCGACGAACCGGTGCGCACGGCGGAGCAGGTGTGGGCCGCGGCCTCCACCGGCACCAGCCACGTCGAGCGCGACGGCTTCCACCACGGTACCGTGCTCGGCGCCCGGGAGGCGTTCGGGGAGCTACTGCCCGAGGTCCCGGCCCGCTATCTGCGCAGCTACGCCGATGTGCACCTCTACGGCCTGGTCTCGCTGGTCGAGGCGTGCCGGGACGCCGGGCTCGACCACCGTACGGGCGGGCTGCGGGGCGCGGACGTGCTCACGGCCCGTGCCGGGGTGGACAGCAACTACGACAGCTACCGGGCGTGGCACGACGCCGATCCGGCGATGGTCAGCCCGGCGGACGCCAAGTCGCTGTTCGTCCGGCTGCTGGTGGCGGGCACCTCCAGCGACGTCGGCCCGGTGCAGGCCGCGCTGCTCGGGTCGACCGGCGCCAACTACACGGTGAGCTGCGGCTGCGCCTCGTCGTCGGTGCTGCTCGGCATCGCCCGCATGATGATCGCCTCCGGCCAGAGCGACCTGGTGGTCGTGACCGGCGTGGACCGCTTCGACACCGAACGCGTGCTGCACGGGCACCGGTTGCGGGAGGTCGTGGAGCGCGAGGGCGTGACCGTGCGCCACAACGACGACCCGCCCGCCGCGCCGCGCCACGACCGGGCGATGCGCCCGTACGACGCGGCGGCCGACTGCATGAACTACGGCGACGGCTCGGTGACCCTGATCCTGGAGAGCCGCGAGCACGCCGCCGCGCGCGGCGCCCGCTCCCACGGCGCGGTGCTCGGGCAGGCCACCACCCGCGGCGGGCTCAACAGCGCGGTCGCCATCGACACCGGCGGTACGGGGCTGGCCGAGGCGGCCCGCCGCGCGCTGGGCGACCACACCTCGCTGGCGCAGGTCCCGTACGTCAACGGGGGCGGCGAGGGCGACGCGCTGTTCACCCGGATCGAGTCCAACGCGGTCCGCAGGTTGTGGGGCGAGAGGTCCGGCCAGGTGCTGGTGAGCTCGCAGGAGGCCTGCTTCGGGCACAGCGGGGCGCCGCTGGGCAACCTGGGCGCGGCGCTGACGCTGATGATGATGCGCGAGGGCCTGGTCTGCCCGACGGCCAACTGCACCACCCCCTCACCCGTCTGCACCTTCGATCCGGTGCCGGGCACCGCGCCGCGCGCGCTGCGCTTCGACCGGGCGCTGAGCTTCAACTACCAGGTGGGCGGCGTCAACAGCGCCCTGCTGCTGGGAGGTGGAGATGCCGTCTGAGAATCCGCTGCTGCGGCTCTCCGGCGCCGGGTTCGTCCTGCCGGGGCCGGACGGCAAGGCCTGCACCGACCTGGACACGTTCTGGCGCGTGGTACGCGACGGGACGAGCTGCCTCTCCCCGTACACGCACCCCGAACTCCCCCTGCGGATCGCGGGAACGGTCCAGGGCTGGGACCCGCTGGCGGCGCTGCCGCTGTCGGAGCGGCAGATCCGCCGCTCCTCGCGGGCCGGGCTGATGGCGACGGGCGCCGTCCACCAGGCCCTGGAGCAGGCCGGGCTGAGTTCGGCGGACCTCGATCCGGAGCGGACCGCGCTGGTCGCGTGCTCGCTCCAGTTCGCGTTCCCGGAGACCGAGCGCTACTACGCCCTGGCCCATGACGAGGGCTTCCCGGCGCTGGGAATGGAGTACTGGCTCAACGGCACCCCGCCCAGCGTGGTGGGGACCGTGGCGTCCGGGCTCCAGCTGCCCTGCCAGACGCTGAGCGTGGCGGGCTCCTGCAACGTGGCGCTGCGCACCCTCCACCTGGTGCAGCAGATGTTCCGGTGCGGGGACATCGACCGGGCGATCGTCGTCGGCGTGGACACCACGGTGGACCCGGTCTTCGTCGCGGGCACCAGCCACACGGGGCGGAGCGGCTACCGCGCCTCCTCGCTGTCGGGAGACCCGGCCGACGTCCGGCCGCACGACGAGGTCCAGACCGGCAACGCCACCGGGGAGGGCGCGCTCGCCGTCGTCCTGGAGGACCCGGCGGCGACCGGCGACCGCCCGGGGCTGAGTTACCGGGCGCACCTGCGCACCTCGCGCTCCAACGGCCCCTCGACGGTGGCCACCGGCCCGCCCGCCAACGTGGTGGGCGACGTGCTGGGCGCGCTGGCCTCGGCCGGGCGCGGTCCGGGCGACCTGGCGTTCGTGAACGACTACGCGGACGGCAACCGGTTCGTCGAGGACCACCTGTGCGAGGCGCTGTCCGGCATCCGGGAGGCGGCGGGCTACCGGGGCGACCTGCTGCTGACCAACCAGGAGGCGGTGTTCGGCCATGTCGCCGGGACCGGCGGGCTGGTCAAACTGCTCGGCAGCCTCCTCATGCTGCACCACGGCCGGATCGCGCCGAGCGCCAACACCCTGACCCCGTACGCGGGTCTGCCGGGCGATCCGGTGCTCGCGGGCGGCCGGGCGACCGGCGGCGACAGCGCGCTGGTGCTCGCGTCCGGAGCGGGCGGCGACGCCACGAGCATGGTCATCGAATACGAAGGCGGCAACTTGCCATGACCCACGTCCACAACACGGCGACGCGGCCCGCGGCGGCCGCGGGAGCGGACCCGCTGCGGGCGCCGATCAGCACCCGTGTGGTGTTCGACGCGGCGGGCGCCGGGAGCGGGGACGCCGCCCTGCGCGACGCGCTCGCCGCACTCGGCCTCGCGCCGGAGAAGCCCGGGGCGGCCTCCCCGGCCGCGGCGCCCGGGGCCGGGAGCTCCGGCGCCCCGGCCGCCTACTGCGCGCTGCTGCTCGGCGAGGAGGCGTACGGCGCCACGCCCTCGGCCGGGCTGGACCGGGCGCGGGTCCGCGCCGCCGCGCTGGCCATGGCGGCCGCGGGCCGGGGCCGCCTGGTCCTGGTGACCGACGCGACGGGCGAGCCGCACACGGGCACCGACCCGGACCGGCACGCGCGGCTCGCCGCCGACCGGGCCTGGTGGCAGCACCTGGTCACCGAGGTCGCCAGGTACGGCGTCACGGGCAACACCGTGGTGACCGGCTACTCCCCCGAGCTCGGCCACCGGCTGTCCCCGGTCGCCGAGGCGGGGCTGATGCGCTACCTCGTGCAGCGGCGGGCCACCACGGCCGCCGACGTGGCGGCCTCGGTCGCCTTCCTGGTCTCCGAGGCGTGCTCGTACCTGGTGGGCGAGACCCTGCCGGTGGACGGGGGCGCGGGCATCGGCCAGATCCCGTCGCTGCCGGCCGGTCCCCCGGCCGCGCCCGCGCCGCGCCGCTCCGCTCCGCGCGAGCAGGCGCCGCCGGTGCCCGTCAGCGCCCAGGACCTGTTGGGCCGGACGGTCCTGGTGGCGGGGGCGAGCAGCGGCATCGGCCGGGCCGCCGCGCTGCACCTGGCCGGGCGCGGGGCCGACGTGGTCCTGGCCGCCCGACGTACCCAGGCGCTGGAGGAGGCGTGCGAGGAGATCGCCGCGCTGGGCCGCCGGTCCTGGGCGCTGCGCTGCGACCTCTCCGACCCCGAGGACGCGGCCACCCTGGGCGAGCGCGCCTGGGAGGTGTCCGGGGGCCTCACCGGGCTGCTGTACGCGGCGGGGCACCTGGGCTTCAGCGCCGTCGGCGGCGACGCGGCGTCGGCCGCCCGGACCTTCGCGGTGAACCTGCACAGCTTCGTCGCCGTCACCGAGTACCTGACCGCGCGCTGGCGGGACGGGAAGGTGCCCGGTTCGGTGGTCGCCGTCTCCTCGGTCAGCGCCGCGTTCGGCCCGGTGGCGGGACTGGACTACTACGGGGCGAGCAAGGCCGCGATGGCGCAGTACGTCCGCTGCCTCGCGGTGTCGGTGGCCCGTCACGGCATCCGCGCCAACTGCGTGGCCCCCGGCATCATCGAGACGCCGATGGGCGACGCGGCGGGCCCGGACCACCGGCGCGGCTGGATCAGCCGGATCCCCGCCGGGCGGGTCGGTGAACCGCGCGAGGTGGCGGCGGTCCTCGGCCATCTGCTGAGCGACGTGGCGTCCCGGGTGACCGGTGCCGTGCTGCGCGCGGACGGCGGCTTCGGCCTCGGGGACGTGGCGCCGCTGCGGCCGGGGTTCCCGGAGCGGCCGGTGCTCGTGGACGGGGGCGGCCGGTGAACGCCGCTGGAGCGACGGGCGGTTACCCGGTGGCGCTGGTCGCCGGGGCCTCCTCCGGGATCGGTGCCGCGGTGGCCCGCAGGCTCGCCGCGCGCGGCAGCGCGGTCGCCCTGGTCGGGCGCCGGGAGGCGGAGCTGAAGGAGGTCGCGGAGTCGGTCCGGGCGGCCGGGGGCACCGCGCTCCCGCTGCCGCTGGACCTGGGCGAGCCCGGCGCCCCCGCCGCGGCGGTCGCCGCGACGGCCGCCGCGCTGGGACCGGTCGGGGTGCTCGTGTGCAGCGCCGGGGCGATCCGGCTGGCTGCCGTCCACGAGACCGAGGAGCGGCACTGGGAGCGGCAGTTGAGGGTGAACCTCACGGTCCCGTTCCTGCTGGCCCGCGAGGTGCTGCCGGGGATGCGGGAGCGCCGCGACGGCTGGATCGTCAACATCGGTTCGGGCGTGGGCTCCGAGGTGGTGCCCGGCAGCGGCGGCTACGGCGTGAGCAAGCTCGCCGTGCAGCGGCTCACCGAGCTGATCCACGAGGAGAACCGCGACCTCGGCGTCCGCGCGGTGACCGTCGCCCCCGGCTGGGTCTCGACCCGGCTGGCGGCCCGCCCCGCCGACCTCGGCGTGCCCGAGGACGAGGTGCTGGACGCGGAGGACATCGCGGACACCGTGGAGTGGCTGCTGGACCGGCCCGCCCGGATGAGCGTGGGCCCGCTGGTCCGCATCGAACCTTCGGCGAGCCGGGCCGCGGCCGGCGACGCCATGACCCGCCATCTGACCCGTTCCCGCGCCGAGGGCGCCGGACCGGCTGTTGAGGAGGCCCGCTGATGGGCAGGACCACGCTCGTCGAGCACGACGTGCCGGTGGAGATGCGTGACGGAACGGTGCTGCGGGCGGACGTGTGGCGTCCGGCCGACGGCCCGCCCTCCCCGGCCGTGCTCTTCCGCACCCCGTACGGCAAGTCCCCGCTGGGGCTGGCCACCCTGACCCCGGCGCAGTGCGTGGACCGGGGGTACGCGGCGGTGGTGCAGGACACCCGGGGCCGGTTCGGTTCGGAAGGCGACTGGGCCCCGCTGGACTGGTCCCAGGAGGGCCCGGACGGCTACGACACCGTCGAGTGGACGGCCGAGCAGCCGTGGTGCGACGGCAACGTGGCCATGGCGGGCACCTCGTACCAGGCGATCGTCCAGTGGCTGGCCGCGATGGAGAAGCCGCCGCACCTGCGGGCCATCGCGCCGGCGATGTCCACCTCGGCGCCCTTCGACGCCGAGCAGATGGGCGGCTTCCTGCGGCTGGACCACCTCACGAGCTGGCTCGGGCTGACCGCGCTGGAGTGGGTGCAGCGCCGGGCGGCGGCCGGGGACCCGGTGGACGGGTCGATCGTGGCCGAGGTCGTGCAGCTGCTGACCACGCCCGAAGTGCCGCTGCGCCGCTGGCCGTTGTCTACCGTCCTCGACTTCGAGGGCTTCCCCGGGCGGCTGCGGGACATCTTCGCCGGGAAGGTGGCGACGGTGGCCGACTACCGCCTCGGCGAGGTCGGCGTGCCCACCTTCTCGGTGGGCGGCTGGTACGACGTGTTCTCGCACGGGACGATCGAGCTGCACCGCGCGATGCGCGCCCAGGACCCGGCGGCCGGACGGCACGAGCTGGTCGTGGGCCCCTGGGTGCACTCCGGCCAGCTGCCGCAGGTGCAGGGCGAGGTGAACACGGGCCTGTACGGCTCCGCCCAGGGCGCCCGGCTGGCCGATCTGCACCTGGACTTCTTCGACCGCCATCTGCGGCCGGAGCGGGAGGGCTCCGCCGGGGACGGCGGCGGCGACGTGCGGTACTTCCTCTTCGGGTACGACACCTGGCACCGGGCCGCGAGCTGGCCGCCGCCGGAGGCCGTCGGCTCCTCCTGGCACCTGGCGGGCGGCGAGGGTGACGGAGAGGGCGGCCGGCTGCTGCCCGACGCCGGTGACGTGGCCCCGGGGCACCGGGAGTTCACCTACGACCCGGAGAATCCGGTGCCCTCGCACGGCGGCCGGGTGCTCCAGCTCGGCCGGCTGGTGGCGGGACCGCTCGACCAGAGCCACCTGGAGGCCCGCCCGGACGTGCTCTGCTTCACCTCCAAGCCGCTCACCGAGCCGCTGGACGTGGTCGGCAGGCAGCGGCTGTCCCTCCGCTTCGGCTCCGACGCGCCCGCCACCGCCGTGGTCGCCAAGCTCACCGATGTGCACCCGGACGGGCGTTCACTGCTGGTGGCCGAGGCGAACCTGCGGCTGGACGCGGCGGACGGCTCCGGCGACGAGCCGTTCGCGGCCGAGCTGCTGCTCGGCGACACCGCGTGGCGCTTCGCCCCCGGGCACCGGCTGCGGGTCCACGTGACCAGCAGCAACTTCCCCCACCTGGACCGGCACCCCAACGTTCCGGGCGCGGTCGGCGAGGCGGACCACTGCCGCCCCGCCCGGCAGTCGGTCTGGTACGGCGGACCGTACGAGAGCGTGCTCCGGCTGCAGGTCCTGCCCACGCCGGGCGCCGAGGAGGCTTCGTGAGCGACGACGGCATACTCGACCCGGCGTCCCCCGCCGTGCCGACGGCCGAGCAGTGCGTGCTCGGCCCGCTGCTGCGGCGGCGCGCCGTCGGCACCCCGGACGCGCCGTACGCGCTGATGCCCGACGGCGAGCTGTGGAGCTACGCGCGCACGCTCCGGGAGACCGAGGAGACGGCCACCGCGCTCCAGGAGCTCGGCGTGGCCCCGGGACAGCTGGTGCTGAGCTGGCTGCCGAACGGCCCGGACGCGCTGCGCGTCTGGTACGGGGTCAACCTGGCGGGCGCCGTCCTGGTCCCGATCAACATCGCCTACCGGGGCTCGATCCTGAGCCAGGTGATCGCCGACAGCGGGGCCGAGGTGCTGGTCTGCCGGCCGACGCTCGCGGCCCGGCTGGAGGAGCTGCCGGACGGGGCCGGGGCGGTGCGCACGGTCGTGCTGCTGGCCGGGCCCGACGACGAGCCCGGGGAGGTGGCCGCGCTCGCCGGACGGCTGGCCGCCCACTACCGGGTGGAGACCGGACTGCGGGCGGACCGGGCCGGATTCACGGAGCCGGTGCCGGCGCCGCGGCCGTGGGACCCGCAGACCGTCATCTACACCTCCGGGACGACCGGCCCCTCCAAGGGCGTCGTCTCCTCCTACGCGCACCTCTACGCCAGCTGCACGGCCGCCTTCGACGGCATGGCCGGGCCCGAGGACCGCTACCTGCTGCAGCTGCCGCTGTTCCACGCGGGCGGCACGATCGGCGCGTACGGGATGCTGGTGCGCGGCGGTTCGGTGACGGTCGTGCCCGCCTTCACCACCAGTGAGTTCTGGCCGCTGATCCGGCGGACCGGGACGACCCTGTGCACGCTGCTCGGCGTGATGGCGACGTACCTCCTCAAGCAGCCGCCGTCCCCCGAGGACACCGGGCACCCGCTGCGGGCGGCCTACGTCATCCCGTTCACCAAGGGGGCGACGGAGTTCTCCAAGCGGTTCGGGGTATCGGTCCGCGCGCTGTTCAACATGACCGAGGTGTCGTGCCCGGTGCTCTCCGCCCCGGACCACGACCCGGCCGAGGCCCTGCACTGCGGCCGCCCCCGGCCGGGGATCACCGCCCGTGTGGTCGACGACCACGACCGGGAGGTGCCGGAGGGCGGGACCGGCGAGCTGGTGCTGCGCGCCGACCGTCCGTGGTCCTTCCTCAGCGGCTACCTGGGACGCCCGGCCGAGACCGCCGAGGTCTGGCGCAACGGCTGGTTCCACACCGGGGACACCTTCCGGCGAGCCCCGGACGGCGGCCTGGTCTTCGTGGACCGCAAGAAGGACGCCATCCGCAGGCGCGGCGAGAACATCTCCTCCTTCGAGGTGGAGGCGCAGGCCGTGGCCCATCCGTCGGTGCTGGAGGCGGCGGCGGTCGCCGTGCCCTGCGACGAGGGCGAGGACGAGGTGCTGCTGGTGGTGGCGGGCCGGGACCCTGCCGTCCCGGTGGAGCCGGCGGAGCTGCTGGAGTTCCTGCGGGAGCGGCTGGCCCACTTCATGCTGCCGCGCTACATCCGGGTGGTGGCCGCGCTCCCGAAGACCCCCACCGGCAAGCCGACCAAGCACACGCTGCGCGCCGACGGCCTGGTCGCGGGGACGTGGGACCGCGAGGCGGCGGGCATCCGGATTCGCAGGGAGAGGATCGTATGAGCCAGGAAGCGTCCCGGACGGGCGGGGAGCCCGTGGCCGAGTGGACGGGGGCGGCGACCGAGTCGTTCGCGGACTTCGCCAACCGGGTGGACGGCAAGGAGGACGTGCCGCTGCGCGCCTCGCTGGAGGGCGGCGTCGCCACCCTGACGCTGGACCGGCCGCGCCGCCGCAACAGCCTCGACCTGACGCTCTCCCGCCATCTGCTGCTCGGGCTGATGGCGGCGGGCGACGACCGCCGGGTCCGTACGGTGGTGATCACCGGGAGCGGCGGCGCGTTCTGCGCGGGCGACGACGTGGAGAGCGTGCAGCGGTGGCGGCTGGGCGACCGGGTGGACACGCCCTTCGACCCGGTCACCTCGGACGCGCACTACCTGCGGATCTGCGAGGCGATGCTGCACCTGCCGAAGCCGGTGGTGGTGGGGCTGACCGGGGCGGCGGCCGGGGCGGGCGCGGAGATCGCCTGCGCCGCCGACTTCCGGCTGGCCGACACACGTGCCTCGATCGGCAGCTGCCTGGCCGGAGTCGGGCACGTCGGGAACGTGGTCCTGATGTCGCGGCTGACCGGTCCGGCGCGGGCTACGGAGATCTATCTCACCGGACGGATGGTCTCGGGGGACGAGGCGGTCCGCCTGGGGCTCTTCGACCGGCTGTGCGAACCCGAGGATTTCGACCGCGAACTCGCCGAGCTGGTGGCCCGCTTCGCCGCGCTGCCGACCGCGTCGGTCGGGCTGTTCAAGGAGCTGCGGGAGCGGAGCTGGGGCCAGCCGGCCGAGTACGGGCTGCGGCTCCAGGACGCGTACCACCTCAAGACGCACGCCACGGTGGCCGACGCCCGTGAAGGAATGGCTGCGTTCGCCGAGAAGCGCCCGCCCCGCTTCACCGGCGGCTGACCGGTACGGAGGGCCCCGGCCGGCCAGTTCCCGGCCGCCGGAGGGATGCTTTCCGCCCCGTCGGCGCGCACGGCGGGGCCCTCTGTTTGCGGCCGCGACGAAAAGAGTATTCTGATTCTGATGAACGAACCGCTTGGAATCCACCGCCCGGCGGCCTCGCCGCCCTTGCCCCCGCCCACCCCCGGCCACGACCGGGAGCCCTACCCATGACCGGCCCCGACAACGGGGCCGCGAGCGGCACCGGGGTCGAGGAGACGGCGCACAGCGCGGTGGTCTCCGGAGCCCGGCTGCACTACTGGACCGCCGGAGCGGCGGACCGCCCGGTGATCGCCCTGACCCACGGCGCCGGGGCCGACCACCGCATGTTCGACCCGCAGATCCCCGCCCTCGTCGAGGCCGGGTTCCGCACCCTGCGCTGGGACGTGCGCTACCACGGCGCCTCGTTCTCCGACACCGGCCGGTTCCGCACCGCCTACGCGGCGGAGGACCTGGCGGCCCTGCTGGACCTGGCCGGGATCAGCCGGCCCGTGGTGCTGCTGGGGCAGTCGATGGGCGGCAACATCTCCCAGGAGTACGTGCGCCGCAGGCCCGACGAGGTCGCCGCGCTCGTGATCATCGGCTCCACCTCCACCACCCTGTCCATCACGCCGGGCGAGCGCTGCCGCCTGGCGCTCTCCCGCACCCTGATGCGGCTGATGCCCTACAAGCGGCTGACCCGGTCGATGGCCCGCGCCTCGGCCGAGGACCCCGAGGCCCAGGCGTACCTGCACGAGGCGTTCCTGACCAACGGGCGGCGCTCCTTCCTCACCACCTGGGACGGCATGACGCATGCGATCGACCCGTCCCCGGACTACCGCATCGACAAGCCGGAACTCCTGATCTGCGGCGAGCACGACGGCACGGGTAACATCCGCACGGCGATGCGACGGTGGAACGAACGCGATCCGAACAGCAAGTTCCACCTGATCCCCGGTGCCGGACACGTCGCCAATCTGGACCGACCCGACGAGGTCAACCGGCTGACCGTCGCCTTCCTGAAAGCCTGAGACCCGACAAGACCATGACTGACACAGCTGCCACCCCCGCCGGCGAACCGTCGGCCCCCGGCTCCGACGGGCTCAGCGACCGGGAGACCTCCTTCATCAGCGAGATGGGCTCGCTGATGGAGCGCTGGGGCCTGCCCCAGGCGACCGGGCGCCTCTTCGGCTACCTGCTGCTGCGCAACAAGCCTGTGGACCTCGACACGATGACCCGGGACCTCGGGCAGGCCAAGAGCGGCCTGAGCGTGGCGGCCCGGCAGCTGGAGTCCTGGACCCTGGTGCGGCGCTCCACCCGGCCCGGCAGCAGGCGGGTCGGCTACGAGGCGATGGGCGACCTCCAGCACCTGCTGCTGGTGAACAACGCGCACATGCGCAAGTTCACCGAGACGCTCACCTCGGGGGTCTCGGTGGCGCACGGCGAGGCCCGGAACAGGCTGGCCTCGCTGGCCGACCTGTTCAGCGGGTTCGTGGAGCAGACCGAAGCCCTGGTCGCCGACTGGGAGACCCAGCACGCCCCCTCCTGAGCCCGGGGCCCGGCCCACTGCCGGGTCCGCGCTCGCAGCGCCGCTTCCTGGCCGCTTCCCGCTTCCGATCCCCGACGGAGTGACCGTGAACGTGTCGTCCCGCCCCGCCCCGAGCCCCGGAACCCCGTCCGCCACCGCCGTGGCGGACGCCGGGGCCCCCACCCGCCCCCCGGTCGTGGACGCCTGCGCACTGCTGTACGACGACGCGGGCTGGCGGGTGTACCTGCACCGGCTCGGCGAGAACGCCCCGGAGTACCTGGATGTGTTCTCCGCCTCGTTCTGCCGGTACTTCGGTGCCGGGCACGCCGCCTACCGCGAGGCGCTGGCCGTCCGCTGGCAGGACGCCGTGGACGTGCTCCTGCCGCCCGGACGCCCCCCCTTCGACCTGGCCGCCCACCTCGCGGAGCAGCGGCGGCAGGGGGTGACGCGCGAGTTCGCCATGGGCTCGCAGGAGCGGCTGCCGGACGGCCGTACGGTCAACGAGTGGCTGCTGGAGACTGTCCGGGACGTGCCCGACCGCGTCCAGGTCTGGGCCGGGCTCTCGCTGCGCGACCCGGCCGCCGCGCTGGGCGAACTGGAACGGTCGCTGGCGGCGGGGGCGACGGGGCTGTGCGTGATCCCGTTCCTGGACGGCACCGATCCGGCGGCCCCCCGGTTCGCCCCGGTCTGGGACGCGGCGGCCTCGGCGCGGCTGCCGGTGTGGCTGCACACCGGCCACCACTTCGCCCGCGACTACCCGAGCGGCCTGGGCAGCTGGCGTACGGTCGAGGCCCTGGCGGGCCGCCATCGCGGACTGCTGCTCGTCGCCGGGCACGCGGGCTGGCCCGACGTGCAGGAGACGCTGCTCACCACCGCCCGGCACCCGGGAGTCTTCCTGGAGTTCTCCTCGCACCGCCCCCGGCACATGGCCAAGCCCGGCTCCGGCTGGGAACCGCTGCTGCACCACGCCCGGGGCATGGCCCGGGGCCGGGTCCTGTTCGGCACCTCGACCTGGGTCAACCCGGGGCCGACGGGCCCGCTGGCCGACGAACTGGCCGCGCTCCCGCTGCCCGACGACGTAGTATCCGCCTGGCTCTCGGGCAACGCGGAGGCACTGGTCGCCCGTTCGGCCGGGGCGGCCCGGGGTTAGACCCAATACCAGTGGCTTAATGGTCCGGGGTGCGTGGCGACCTGCCTGTCCTGGACACGTGTACCACGTAGCCGTAGCCGATAGCTATGACCATGTGTTCTGGTGCCGACGCTGTTCCGTTGGCGAAGAGAAGGTCGCTCGGAGCGAGGGTGTTCGTGGGGATCCCGCGCTCGTCGTGAGGGTGAGCTGGGTGAAACGGGCCGTCTGACATCCAACTCAGTCGCTTCAGGTCAGGACACCGGGCCGGGCTGGCTTCGTTTGTAGGTTCTCGCTTCCGCTGGCACGGGCCGTGCTCGCTGACCAGCCGTTCCTTCGTCGTCTCAGGTCGGCGGTACAGCGACTCAGCCTCACGGACGTGGGGCTTCCCCGGCTACGTGTTCGTCTGGACGATGGCCATGACCGGGATGCGGCCGGGCGAGTTGTACGCACTCCGTCGCGAGTTCTGTCACCCAGCCTGGCCAGCCGCCGATCCAGACCCTGACCGGCGAGAGGAGGCGCTGGAGCGATACGTCGGCCAGGACACGATGCCGGCGATACGGGTGCAGTGGCAACATCAGCGGGAAAAGGGCCAGTTAAGGCTGTTTCCACCGAAGTACGAGTCATACCGTGACTTGGTGATCCCCCGATTCTTGACGGAACTGCTGGAGATGCTTCTGAGCAGCCATGACAGCGAATGGGTCTTTCTGTCCATACGTGGTGGTCTGCTGGCGAACGCGAACTTTACCTACCATTACTGGAGGCCCGTAGCCGACGGAAGGGCGGTCCATGAGAACTTCGACAGGACGAGGCTGGGGCGGAAGCAGACGGTGCGCTCGCGTCGGCCCCTGCCCAGGATTCCTGCGACGCCATACGCGGGCAAGCGCCTATACCTGGTGCGGCACGGGCACAAGGAGTGGATTGACGAGGTTGGCGGTGGGCACGCCCGGGTGGTGGTCGAGTCGCGGATGGGGCATGAGGTCGCGGGTGTCGAGGGGTTGTACAGCAACGTCACCACGACGATGGAACGCCGCATGATGGAGTCGTTGCAGATGCGGTGGGAGGGTTTCGTTGTGACGCTGGACCCCGAATGGCTGCCAGTACCTCCCACTTCCCTCCCAGTCGATCTTGCCGAATGGATGAAAGCCCAGGTCAAGGCAGCAAAGAGCCGTGAGTGACGAACTGAAGTTCATCACGACCAAGAGCTTCATGCCGTTCGTCATCTACCGCGTACTGCTCGGTGTGCTGCTCTTCGTGCTGGTGGCCGCGGGTGTGCTGAGCCCTCACGCGGGTGAGTCGGCGGGCTAGGTTCCGCCGCCGGTGCGGCAGGCACGGCCGTCGGATCAGCGCCTGCCGCGGCGGCGGAACAGGTATCCGCCCAGGACCATTCCGGCGACCAGGGTCACGGCCAGTACCGCCCAGAGCGGCAGGGTGACGGTGGGGATCCACAGCCGGATCCGGACCGACCCGGTGTTCGCGGCGATGAACCAGATCGCGAGCCCGGCCAGCACCACGGCGCCGATGGTGCGGACGCGTACATTCCGGCCCTTGACGGTCAGGGTCGGAGGGGCATGCGGTCCGGACGTCTTCTGTGCCATGCACCCAGTATCGAGCGTTTCGCCGGATTGGTCCTGCCGGGCCGGATCCGTTGCGCCCCTGGGCCCCGGGCGTCGGCAATGGCCGGCCGCGCCCGCAGGCCCCGGCATGCGACCCGCTCCCACGGGTCAGGGGGTGTCGCCCCACCAGTCCCAGCGGTCGGGATCGCCGTCCCGCGGCCCGTACTCCGCTCTCCCGCCCGGCCCGAACCGCCCGATCTCCGTGTTCAGCGCCGCTCCCTCGCGCAGCGCCCGGTCCGCCCAGCCGGTCACGTCGAGAAGCAGGCCGTCGAGCGGACCGCCCACCAACTCCCGGTAGCTGTGACCCGGCCGGGGCCCCGGGTCGGGATCGTCATGGTCGGCGCCGTACACGCGCCGCTGCCGCATCAGCTCGTCCATGGGGGAAGGATCGCACCCGGCACTGACAATCGCAGGGGGCAGTAGGCCTCACGGAGCGCATCGGAGCGCCAGGTGGGCCTCGATGCCCGCGACCGTCTCCACGTTGTCCGTGAACAGAAGCCCTCGCATGCCGACCGCCTCCGCGGCAATGAGTCGGCTTCGGCGTCGTCGACGAAGAGACAGCCCTCCGGCCGCACCCCCAGTCGGGCGCACGTCACTTCGAAGGCGCCCGGATCGGGCTTGCTGATGCCGATCTCGTGCGAGTACACGATGTCGTCCACCAGGCCACCGAAGCCGTACAGCTCCTGCTCCCTCTCCCGGGCGCCGACGAAGCTGTTGCTCAGGATGCCGAGGCGGCAGCGGCTCCGGAGGCTTCGTACGTGGGCGATCAGGTCCTCGTCGGGGCTGCCGAGGTACTCGTCCCACAGATCGGCCATGAACGCCTCGGTCCGCACCGGGTCCAGGCCCAGCACCGCCGCGACCCGGGCCCGGACCTCGTGCTCGGTGATCGCGCCGGTGCTCCCCACGTCCCAGACATCACCCGGCCGCTGGTGCACGCCGCCGCCGACAGGCCGAGCCGCCGCTCGCCGGCTGCTGGTCCGCCCGGCCCGCCACCTCGCGGTACGCCTTCATCCCCGCCACCCTGGCCACCGGCCTGGGGGTCGGCTGCCTCATCGCCCCGATGTCCACCGAGGCCATGCGCCACATCCCGGAGCACCTCGCGGGCGCCGCCTCCGGCGTCGACAGCACCGTCCGTCGGACAGGTTCCGTGGTCGGCGCGGCAGCCGTCGGCGCGCCGCTCCAGGGCAGGCTCCCCACCGAAAACCGGCCGCCGGAAAGACGTGCGCCACGGCCTTCGCCACCACTCTGCATGCCACAGCCGTCCTGCCGATCACCGCCCTGGTGGCAGGGGCACTGGTCTGCCTCCTCCTCCGCAACCACACCAAGGACCGTGCCCCCGTGACCGCTCCTGCGGAAGCGCGCCGCGTGCCGGCCGCCAACCACTGACCCGGCAGGCGTCACGGCCCGAAGCGAGTGGCAGAACGTCCCGGATCTTCCGGGCAGATAGGGTCGAAAGTCCCTGCCGCGCGACAACCGCGCGTACCAGCCTGGGACATGCACCGCCGGAACCTGGAGGGAACTCATGACCAGCACCGACCGTCCCGTGATCGCCGCAGTCGACGGTTCGTCACACAGCCTCGAGGCTCTCGACTGGGCCGCCCACGAAGCCGTGCGACGGGGCCTCAGGCTGACGATCGTGCACGCCAGGACACCGGACCGGCACGTCGAACCGGACGCGCAGCGGCGCGAGGCACAGGAGTTGCTCGACCGGTCCGTGGGCAGGGTGTCCGAGATCGCTCCGGAGCTGCACACCTCGAAGCTGACGCCGCTGGATTTCCCTTCGGCAGCGCTCACATCGCTCAGCCGTGAGGCCTCCCTGGTGGTCGTCGGCTCCCGCGGTATGGGCGGTTTCCGGTCCCTGCTGCTCGGCTCCAACAGCCTGGCGATCGCGTCGATGGCCGACTGCCCGGTCGTCGTGGTCCGCAGTGGGCCTTCGGACGAGGACACGGAGGCGGCGAAGACAGCAGGGGCAGCTGGTGCGGCGGAAACACGCACCGACATCGTCGCGGGGGTGGCCGCCGACGAGAGCAGTGAAGGGGTTCTCGAGTTCGCTTTCGAGACCGCTGCCTCCAGGCCCGGTGCGCGACTGCGGATCGTGCACGGCTGGACGATGTTCTCCTCGATGATCTCTGGTGGCCCCGTCTTCGACCGGGACGCGGTGGCGGACTCGGCCGAACGGACCCTCGCGGAACTCACCGCCGGCTGGCTGGAGAAGTACCCGCAGGTAGAGGTCGTCAGGGAACCGATCGGCGGCTCCGCCTCACGCACCCTGGTCACGGCGTCGGCGACCGCGGCGCTGACCGTGGTCGGGCGTCGCCGGGGCGGTGAGTCCCTCGGGCTCGGGCTCTCCCCCGTCGCGCAGACCACGCTCACGCACGCGCTCGGCCCGGTCGCCGTGGTGCCCTGCTGACAGCGGCGCCGTCCCGCCGTGCGTGCACGCCTCTTGGCCTTGCACGCCGGCGGGCAGACACTTACCCGATGACGCAGCGCGTGGATCTCGCGACCGTGATGGACCGGCTGGCCATCGATGCAGTGATCACCGGCTACGCGGTGGCGGTGGACGACGGTGAATGGGCGGACTACCGGGCCCTGTTCACCGCGGACGGCCGCGCCGACTACCGCGGTGCCGGTGGTGTCGAAGGGCCGGTGCACGAGGTCGCCGAGTGGCTGGCGCGGACGATGCGGCTCTTCCCCGTACGTCAGCATCTGGTCGTCAACCGCCGGATCGGGTTCCAGGGCGTCGACGGCTACCCGGGCGACCGTGCCGAGGTGCTGGCCGACTACCTGAACCCGATGCGGCTGGAGAGCGCCGCGGCCGGTCCGGGCGACGCGGAGGTACGGGCCACCGCGCCGAACTTCGTCTCCGGCGGGCGGTACGCGTTCTCGCTCTCGCGTACGGACAGCGGCTGGCGGATCCGTACCGTGACCGTCCACGAGAAGTGGCGCGGCCCGGCAAGCCCCTCGGCCGTGGGCTGAGCCGCACCACCGCTGCTTCCCCTTTCCCACACCGGGGAAGACCCGCGGAGCGGGGGACGAAGGGCTGCGTCGCACGCCCGCCAGGGATTGCGGAACGGCTCCGAGGGGGGAGACTGCTCATCAGGCAGGACGAGGAGGCGCGGCATGCGGATTCCGGCCGGTCGGAGCGGACAGTGGTCGCGGATGCTGCGGTCCGGCCGGTGGCGCGGCTGCCTGGCGGTGCTCGCGGGTGCGCTGCCCGCGCTCGCGTTCCCCGCTCCTTCCCTGTGGTGGCTCGCCTGGTTCGGCCTGGTTCCGTGGCTGCTCCTGATCCGGACCGCCGGCACGGGGCGCCGGGCGGCGCTGGACGGCTGGCTCGGCGGCACCGGCTACATGCTCGCGGTGCATCACTGGCTGATGCCCAGCCTCCATGTCTTCATCCTGGTCCTGGCGGCCCTGCTCGGTCTGCTCTGGGCCCCATGGGGGCTGCTGGTCCTCCGGATGCTGGGCGGGCGGGTGTCCGCCGCGGCTGCCGCCTCGGCGGTCGTCGTGGTGCCCTGCGGCTGGCTGATGATCGAACTGGCCCGCTCCTGGCAGGCGCTCGGCGGTCCCTGGGGTCTGCTCGGCGCCAGCCAGTGGCAGGTGGCTCCCGCGCTCCGGGTGGCGTCGGTGGGCGGGGTGTGGCTGGTGAGCCTCTTGGTGGTGGCGGTGAACACCGCTGTCGCCCTGCTCTTCGTGACCGCGGCCGCGCGTGCGGTGGCCGCGGTGGGCATCGTGGTGTGCGGTCTGGCCGTGGGGGCGATGGCGAGGTGGGCGCCGCAGCCCGAGGAGTCTGGGGTGGCCAGGATCGCCGTCGTACAGCCGGGTGTGGTCGCCGGGGTGCACAGCGTCGAGCGCCGGCTCGCCGTCAGTGAGCGGCTGACCGGCTCCCTGGCCGGGCGCGATCTCGACCTGGTGGTGTGGGGCGAGAGCAGTGTGGGGGTGGATCTCGGCCGGCACCCGGACATCACCGCCCGGATCGCCGCCCTCTCGCGCCGGGTGGGCGCGGATGTGCTGGTCAACATGGACGCCCAGCAGACAGACCGGTCGGGCCGGACGGGGATCTTCAAGTCGGCGGTGTTGGTGGGTCCGGACGGGCTGACCGGACAGCGCTACGACAAGATGCGGCTGGTGCCGTTCGGGGAGTACATCCCGGCCCGGTCGGCGCTCGGCTGGGTCACGTCCCTGGGCCGGGCGGCGGGCGAGGACCGATTGCGGGGCACCCGGCAGGTGGTCATGTCACTGCCCGGGGCCGACGGCGGGCACGGGCTGCGCATCGGCCCGCTGGTCTGCTTCGAGTCCGCGTTCCCCGATATGAGCCGCCGGCTCACCCAGGACGGTGCGCAGGTGCTGATCGCCCAGTCGTCCACCTCCACGTTCCAGCACAGCTGGGCACCCGAGCAGCATGCCTCGCTCGGGGCGC
The DNA here is from genome assembly GCF_053594575.1 of Streptomyces sp. NPDC001880. NCBI lineage: Bacteria > Bacillati > Actinomycetota > Actinomycetes > Kitasatosporales > Streptomycetaceae > Streptomyces > Streptomyces sp. NPDC001880. The sequence continues at coordinate 10,720 of NZ_JBSFET010000054.1, read as the reverse complement.
TGCGGGCCGCCGAGAACGGCCGCCCGATGGTGCACGCCACGCTCACCGGCGTCAGCACTGCGTACGGACCGCAGGGAGCGCGGGTCGGGGCTCCGCTAGGTACGGAGACGAGTGGGACCGCCGTGTACGAAGTGCCGCTGGCGACGGGCACCACGCTCTACGTGCGGCTGGGCGACTGGCCGGTGCAGGGGGCGGCGGCGGTGCTGGTCCTGTTCTGCGTAGCCGAAGCGGTCCGGTCGCGCAGGAGGCGCGGCCGGGTCGGGCCCGCCGGGGTGACGGGTGAGGCAGGTGCGGCTGTCGGGCCGGCCGCCCGCTCGGGGCCATGAGCCGGGAGGTCTCAAGTCGGCAGCGGCCGGTCCTGGCCGGGCCCGTTCACCGAGACTCCTATCCGGGGCCGTTCACCGAGACGATGCGCCCCTGGGCGTCGACGGTGAGCGAGACCCGCTCGACCTTGTTGGTCACGGCCAGCACCAGCCACACGGCGCCCCAGAGGAAGCAGGTGAACACCGTCAGGAGGGCGTGCAGCACATGGTTCAACGGCTTCCCCCGGACCATGACGACCTGTGTCCCGGAGCGCGATTCCACCCGCCAGCCGCTCGCGATCCGCTGGTTGACCGCCCAGTCGAGGATGAGGCCGCGCTGCATCTCGTCGGGCGGCCGCCCGTCGGCCGAGTAGTAACCCGGCGGCGGCTGGAGCGCTCCCCAGCCCTTTGGCTCGTCGTGAGGTCTCACGAGGTCACCTCCACGGGCCGGTGGTCCACCACCCCAGCCTGCATCGGTACGCGGCCCGACGCATCCGGAGGTTCAGCGGCCCCACCGGTCCGGCGGCCTATGAGGGCGCGACACTCTGCACGCCGTCCAGGTCGCGCAGGATGCGTTCGCAGAGTTCGTGTGTCCGCAGGGCGTCCCCGGCATCCAGCACCCTTCCGGCGCGTACGGCGTCCAGGAACGACAGCACGCTCTGCTCGATGCCGCGCTGACGGGCCACCGGCACCCAGTCGCCGCGCCGCCGCACGCTCGGCTGCCCCTTGTGGTCGATCACCTCGGCCAGGTTGACGACCTCACGCTTGGAGTCCTGGCCGGAGACCTCCAGCCGTTCCTCGGTCGAGCCGCTGAGCCGGTTCATCGTGCCGATGGCGGTGAATCCGTCACCGGCCAGCTGCAGCGCCACATGGTGCAGCAGGCCCTCGCGGATCCTGGCATGCACGACGGTGTGCTCGACCGGCCCCGGCGCCAGGAAGCGGAGGGTGTCGACGACATGGATGAAGTCGTCGAGCACCGCGGTGCGCGGATCCTCCGGCATGCCCACCCGGTTCTTCTGCATGAGGATCAGTTCGCGCGGGTGCTCGGCGCACTGGGCGTAGCCGGGCGCGACCCTGCGATTGAAGCCGACGGCAAGGCTCGTTCCGCGCTCCTCGGCGAGGGTCACCAGCCGCTGGGAATCGGCGAGTTCGTAGGCCAGCGGCTTGTCGACGTAGGTGGCGACGCCCGCCTCCAGCAGCCGGGCCACGATCTCCGGATGCACGGCCGTCGGGGCGTGGACGAACGCGGCGTCCAGCCCCTGGGCGATCAGTGATTCGAGGTCGGTGTGGCGCTGCCCGGCCGGGATCCGGTGAGTCTCGGCAACCGCGGCCAGGGTGGCGGGGGTACGGGTCTGCAGATGCAGCTGGACCCCGGGCAGGGCGGTCAGAACGGGCAGATACGCCTTCTGCGCGATGTCGCCGAGCCCGATGCAGCCGACCTTCACAGGGGCCTCCCTCTCACTGTCCGGTGCCCGCCGGCGTGGTGTTCACCTCGCGAGGGGCAGCATACGTGTGCTACGGCGGCTGCCAGTCCGCTATCCCGTCGAAGGTGCGCAGGACGAGGGTGGGACCGAGGCGCGAGACGGCGGACACCAGCGCGTCACGCACCGCGACGGCGGGAGCGCTGGTGAGGCGCATCGGACGCGAAGTGCGGGCGGCCTTGCGGACGATGGCCGACGAGCGGGGCAACCGGTCGGCGGTGTACGCCGCCAGCCCGGCACCGAGGTCACCGCCCGGCACCAGACGATGGGCGAGCACGATCGCGTCCTCGACGGCCTGGTTGCCGCCCTGGCCGAGGCTCGGCGCCATCGCGTGCGCGCAGTCGCCGACCAGTAGGGTGCGGCCCCGGTGGTAACGAGCCGGTCGACGAAGGTGGCCCGGTGCAGCAGGACGATCGGGCCGCCGAACCGCTCGGCCGCGGCGGCACGAACTCGCGCTGGAGGCCACCCGGCGTCCGGCGCTGCGAGAGTTCTTCGACGCGACGGACCGGCCGTTCCGCGAGCCAGTGATGGCGCTGATGACGGCCGCCGGATCGTCCGATCCCGAACGGCACGCCCTGTCCCTGGTGGCCTGGTGCGAGGGGCTGATGTTCTCGTGCGCCGCGGCATCGTACAGCCGCTCCGTCCCGAGCGAGAAGGAGCTGCGTACCGGCTTCGCCGAACTGCTGCGCGGGATGCCGGGACCCGAGTGGGCAGGGCGGCGCTGACTCGCTCCAGTGGGCCGGGCCGCGCTGCCCGGCGTCACCCGTGCGGGCCAATCCCGGCTGCCCGGCGCACCGGAGCCCTGTCAGCACCGCAGAGTGATCAGGTGCAACGAACCAGAATCACCGTGAGCCTCCTGGTCGGCATGGCCGTCACGACGCTGTCCGGCTGTGTGTCCGTGGAGCAGCGAGCGGATGTTCCGCCCCGGCCCCGGACCAGCGGTCCCGCCCAGGATCTGACACCGCAGGCCGTACTGCCTCCCGTCCACGACTCCCTGGGAGCAGTGCCGACCCCCGAACCGTCCGCCCCCGAACCGTCTGCCCCCGAGCCGTCCGCCCCCGCGTCCCGCCCCGCGAACACCGCGCCGCCGGACACCCGCCGCCCCGCGAACGCCGCGCCGCCGGACACCCGCCGCGCCCCGCGGCAGCAACGGCGCCCGAGTGTCACGCGGCCCCGGCCGCACCGTGCCCCGCCTGCCGTGACCGCCCCCGCTCCGGCCCCGCCGGCCCCGGTCTCCGGGACGGGCGTCTGCGCGCTGGGACGGGGCTACGGGCACTGGCCCGCGGGCAGCCCGCAGTCCCGGATCTGCGACGACACCTACGGCCACTGAGCCCGAGACGGACCGACGGAGCAGTGGCCCGTCCACCTCGGACGGGCCACTCTCACAGCTCACGCAGCCGCAGCTCCAGCCGCGCGATCGCCGCACGCACCCCTCCCCCGTATCCGTCGTCCGCCCCGTCGTCCGCGAGCACGCCGGAGGCGGCGCGGGCCCGGCCCAGATGGAACCACGCCGCGTCGGGGCGCCGGAGCTTCACATAGTCCGCCGCGAGATTGAGATGCAGCGAGGGGTAGAACGCCCGTACCGCCGGCGCGTCGGGGTGCTGCGTCGCCCGCTCGTCGGCCAGGCCGTTGGCCGCGGTCAACGCCCTCAGGTCCCAGGCCAGTTCGTCACCCGGGTCGTCCTGGGTGTCGGCCATGTAGTGGGCGAGGGTGCACCGGTGCAGGGCGTCACCGTCCTCGCCGATCTCCGACCAGAGCTCGCCGAAACGATTGCGGGCCTCCTCCCGGTCACCGCCGTGCAGCAGCATGACCGCCTGGCCGATCCTGGTCATGACAGCGTCCGTGGACGCCTCTCGCTGCTCCGTCACTGCGACCTCCCTGCGCGCTTGTCCCCCTGTTTCGCGTTCGACGCTAGCCGCAGCGGCGGTCAATCCCGCTGAGGCTCGGGCGGGCGTCCCCGGCCGACCGCCGGACGCCCGCCGACGGCCGGGGCGAAACCGCCCGTCAGCCCAGGTCGGGGATGCGCCAGTCGATGGCCTCGTGCCCCTGTGCGGCCACCGCCGCGTTGATCTGCCGGAACGGGCTGGAGCCGAAGAACTTCTTGGCCGACAACGGCGACGGGTGCGCCCCCTTCACGACCACATGGCGCTCCTCGTCGATCAGCGGCAGCTTCTTCTGGGCGTAGTTGCCCCAGAGGACGAAAACCGCCGGGTCGGGCCGCGAGGCGACGGCACGGATCACGGCATCGGTGAACTTCTCCCAGCCCTTGCCCTTGTGCGAGTTGGCCTCGCCCGCGCGCACCGTCAGCACTGCGTTGAGCAGGAGCACGCCCTGCTCGGCCCACGGCATCAGATACCCGTTGTCCGGGACCGGCAGGCCGAGCTCCTCCTTCATCTCCTTGTAGATGTTCCGCAGGGACGGCGGCGTCTTCACACCTGGCCGCACGGAGAAGCACAGCCCGTGCCCCTGCCCCTCCCCGTGGTACGGGTCCTGGCCGAGGACGAGGACCTTGACCTTGTCGTAGGGCGTGGCGTCCAGGGCGGCGAACACCTGGTCGCGCGGGGGGTAGACCGGCCCTTTGGCCCGCTCCTCCTCGACGAACTCGGTGAGCTCCTTGAAGTACGGCTTCTGCAGCTCTTCGCCGAGGACGCCGCGCCAGGACTCGGGCAGCAGGTCGGTTTCGGTCACTTCAACAACCTCCGGTAAGCAATCAGCCTTTCACCCGAGAACCTACCGGGGGCCACTGACAAAGCGCCCTGCCAGCCCCGTCCGGGCCTACCAGCTGGCCTTGCGGTACAGCTCCCACAACTGCATGACCGTCTGCGGGTCAAGGGTGCGCTCGCCGCCACCGATGTCCTCGCCCGAGGCGACGTACAGCTTGCCCTGCCACAGCGGCAGCACCCGCACGTCGTCGACCAGGATCTTCTGGGCCCGTTCGAACTGTTTGCTGACCGCGCCCCGGTCGCTTTCCTTGCGGGTCTGCGGCAGCACCTCCTTGGTGATCTCGTTCTTCATGTACGGCATCCCCGTGATGCTTTCCTCGCCGACGAACGGGGCGATGAAGTTGTCCGGGTCCGGGAAGTCCGGGAACCAGCCGCGGCCGAAGACGGGGTACTGGCCCTTGGTGAAGCCCTCCTGGAAGGTCTTCCAGGGCTTGCCCTTCAGCGTGATCCTGAAGAGCCCGGAGCTCTCCAGCTGCCGCTTCAGCTCGTCGAACTCGGGGGCCGTGGAGGAGCCGTACCGGTCGGTGGCGAACCAGAACGTCAGCTCGACCGGCTTGGTGATGCCCGCCTTGGCCAGGATCTGCTTCGCCTTGGCCTGGTCCGGGTCCCCGTAGGCGTCGAAGAAGCTGGTGGTGTGCCCGGCGATGCCCTTGGGGACCATGGAGTACAGCGGCTCGGCCGTGCCCTGGTAGACCTTGGCCACGAGGGCGTCACGGTCGACGAGCTGGGCGATGGCCCGCCGTACGGCCACGTTCCCCGCCGCCGGGTCCTTGGGGTTGAAGACCAGGAAGCGGATGTCCGCGCCGACCGTCTCGACGATCTGCAGATTGCTGTCCTTGTTCTGGTTCCCCTCCAGGCTGACGACCTCCTCGGCGGTGAGGCCGCGGTAGATCGCGTCGATCCGGTTCTTCCGCAGCGCCGCGACCACGGGGGCGGACTCCTTGAAGTACCGGATGGTCACCGCGTCGTTCTTGCGGTTGGCGAATCCCTTGTAGTCCGGGTTCTTCACCAGTTCGGCACGGTTTCCCGGCTTGTACGAATCGAGGAGGTACGGACCGGATCCGGTGATCTTCCCGTCGCTGCGTATCTTGTGCCGGGAATAGGCGCTGGGCGCCACCAGCGACATCGCGGGCGTGGCGAGGATGAAGGGGAACGTGGCGTCCGGCTTGGTGAGATGGAAGACGACCATGTCGTCCCCCTTGGTCTCGACGCGGTCGAGCGAGCCGAGCATGCCGACCGGGCCGCCCTTGAACTTGATCTCCGAGATCCGGTCGATGGAGAACTTCACCGCATCGGCGTCGAGCTTGTCCCCGTTGGAGAATTTCAGGCCCTCGCGGAGCTTGCACCGGTAGGAAGTGCTGGTGGTGTCGGTGAACTTGCACCATTCCGCCGCATCGGGCTCGGGGGTCGTACTGCCGGTGGGGAAGCTCACCAGGGTCTGGAAGACATTCCGCATCAGCTCCCAGGAGTTGTCCCACGCCGCCGCCGGATCGAGGGTGGAGGGTTCGCTGGTCGTACCGACGACTATCTTCTGCTCGACTTCCGAACCGCTGTCGGAAAGAAGTCCGCAGCCTGCCAGCAGAGAAAGGGAAGCAACGGCTGCAGTGGCCTGCAGACTGGCCCGGTAGAACACGTGAACGCTCCTCGATCAGCCATGGGTCGGCAGACCATACCGCAGTGCCCCGTCGGGTCAATCCGCAGGCCCGACAGGGCACTTGAGTCAATCAGGACCAAATCCGCACAGGCTGTCTCAGCCCACGCCCGCATTCAGGAAGATCCCGCCGTCGACCACCAGGGTCTGTCCGGTGATCCAGTCCGCCTGGCCCGAGGTGAGGAACGCGGCAGCGCCGCCGATGTCCTCGGGAACTCCCAGCCGGCCGAGCGGATATGCCGCCGCGGCCTCCGCCTCACGGCCTTCGTACAGCGCCTGGGCGAACTTCGTCTTCACGACCGCCGGGGCGATCGCGTTGACCCTGACGACCGGCGCGAACTCGTGCGCCAGCTGAAGGGTCAGATTGACCATCGCGGCCTTGCTCATGCCGTACGCGCCGATGAAGGGCGAGGCGGAGAGGGCGGCGATCGAGGCGATGTTGACGATCGCCCCGCCGTTCTCCTTCTGCCATGCCTTCCACGTCAGCTGCGCGAAGCCGAGAGCCGAGAGCACATTCGTCTCGAAGACCTTGCGGGCGACATTGAGGTCGAGGTCCGCGATCGGTTCGAAGACCGGATTCGTACCGGCGTTGTTGACCAGGAAGTCGAGCCGGCCGAACGCCTCCATCGTGCGATCCACGGCCACCGCCCGGTGCGCCTCGTCGTGGGCCTTGCCCGCCACGCCGATCACCCGGTCGGAGCCCAGCCGCTCCACGGCCCCCTTGAGCGCGTCCTCGCCGCGCCCGGTGATGCACACCCTGTCGCCGCGGGCCACCAGCGCCTCGGCAATGCCGTAGCCGATGCCCCGGCTCGCGCCCGTGACGAGCGCGACCTTCCCGCTGTCCTGCACTGTCATGATGTCCCCAGCCCTTCGGGTCAGTTGAGCGGTCCGCCTGCGACATACATGACCTGACCGGAGACGAAGCCGGCCTCGTCGCCCGTGAAGAAGGCGATGGCGTTGGCGATGTCTTCGGGGTGGCCGACGCGCTGCACCGGGATCTGGGTGGCGGCCGCCGCCTGGAACTCCTCGAAGCCCATGCCGACCCGGGCGGCGGTCTGCGCGGTCATCTCGGTGACGATGAAGCCGGGGGCGACGGCGTTGGCGGTGATGCCGAACTTGCCGAGCTCCTTGGCGAGGGTCTTGGTGAAGCCCTGGAGACCGGCCTTGACCGCGGAGTAGTTGGCCTGGCCGCGGTTGCCGAGCGCCGAGGAGGAGGAGAGCGAGACGATCCGGCCGAACTTGGCGTCCACCATGTGCTTCTGGACGGCCTTGGCCATCAGGAACGCACCCTTGAGGTGCACGTTCATCACGGTGTCCCAGTCGGACTCGCTCATCTTGAAGAGCAGGTTGTCGCGGAGCACCCCCGCGTTGTTGACCAGGATCGTCGGAGCGCCCAGCTCGGCGGCGATCCGCGCGACCGCGGCTTCCACCTGGGCGCTGTCCGACACATCGCAGCCGACCGCGAGCGCGGTACCCCCGGCGGCGGTGATCTTCTCGACGGTGTCCTTGCAGGCCGCCTCGTCGAGGTCGAGTACGGCGACGGCGCGGCCCTCGGCCGCCAGGCGTACCGCGGTGGCGGCGCCAATGCCCCGCGCCGCTCCGGTCACGACGGCGACGCGCTGCTCGGTGGTGGACATGCTTGGTTCTCCTCGCCCTTGGATCGCCGCTCAGCGGACGTCGGGGCAGCCCCGGCACGGAACCTGATGCGCACGGAACCTTCCCGATAGCTGAGCAACCGCTTAGTACCTTCAGCAGACGAGACGCTAGAATCCCTGGCACCCGGTGTCAACGGCCCACGGCCGCCGGGGCGCATGTCACACCCGGCGGCGCCGCCCGCACGGTGGCCACGGGCGGCGCCGCGGGACGGCGGATCAGCGCACCAGCAGCTCCAGCAGCCGTTCGACCTCGGCCTCCGGGTCGGCCGTGAGGCCGCTGTGCACGGGGCCCGGCTGGACAACGGTGGAGCGCGGCGCGATCAGCCACCGGAAGCGGCGGCCGGCGTCGTCACCGCCCGCCTGGCCCGCGTCCGTACCACCGCGGCACACGCCCTCGACGGCGCGCAGGGCGGCCCGTACACCGACCACGTCGGCGCTCGGATCCAGGACCTTCAGCTTGGTCTCGTCCAGATGAGTGCGGGCGGCCACGAAACCGCGTGCGCGGCAGTACACCACCACACCCGCGTTGAAGAACTCACCGCGCTGCACCCGCGGGACCACGCGCAGCAGCGCGTACTCGAAGACATCGCGCTCGCTCACGGCCGGCCGTCCTTGTCGTTCTTCTTGGTGGGGTGCGGCCAGGGGGTGAGGTGTTCGGTGAGCCAGCCGGGGGCCTGGGACGGCTTGGGCTCGGTGGGACCCGCCATCGTGATCCGCTCATGGATGGTCGCGGCGCGCGGCAGCAGTGCCTCGACGTAGGCACGGCGCAGCTCGTCTGTGGTGTCGAAGCCCGGCTCGTCCACCAGCCATTCGTCGGGGACGTCCGCCGCGACCTCGGTGAGCAGCTCCTCGGTGACCAGAGGGGCGAGTTCGGCGGCGGCCGCCGCGATATCGGGTGCGAACGGGGCCAGCGCGTGGTCGGAGGCGTTGTACGGCTTGGCGGCGGACGCCTGGGCGCCGGGCCAGTTGTGGTGCCAGATCATGGTGGCGCCGTGGTCGATGAGCCACAGGTCACCGTGCCAGATCAGCATGTTCGGATTGCGCCAGGACCGATCGACGTTGTTGATCAGCGCATCGAACCAGACGACCCGTCCGGCTTCCACCGGGTCCACCTGGTAGGCGAGCGAGTCGAAACCGATCGAACCGGGCAGGAAGTCCATCCCGAGGTTGAGCCCGCCGCTGGCCTTCAGGAGCTCCTGCACCTCCTGGTCGGGCTCGGCGAGCCCGATGACCGGATCGAGCTGGATCTGTACGAGGTCGGGGACCCGCAGCCCGAGCCTGCGGCCGAGCTGCCCGCAGATGACCTCCGCGACGAGCGTCTTGCGGCCCTGCCCGGCGCCGGTGAATTTCACGACATAGGTGCCGAGATCGTCGGCCTCGACGATCCCGGGCAGCGATCCGCCCTCCCGCAGGGGCGTGACATAGCGGGTCGCTGTGACTTCGGTGAGCATTTCCCCAGGCTATCCGGGGAGGGCACCTCACGATCCACGGATCGTCGCACCACCTCGCCCATTCCGGGAATCACCCCGGCAGCCCCGCCGGTGTGGCACCGTTCACGGCCCGGGTTCTGGTGGTGGGACCGCCGGGCCGTGCGCGTCCGCTGTGGCAGGGTCGGACCATGCCTTTTGATCACAACGACCACTACCACAGGCTGCTGTTGCGCCAGGTGCCGCGGAATTGCGGTGCGGCCCTGGACATCGGCTGTGGGACCGGCCGGTTCGCTCGTCGGCTCGCCCGCCTGGGCATAGAGGTCGATGCGATCGACCCGTCGGAGGAGGCCATCGCTGAGGCCCGCGCGCTGTCGGGGCGGACAGCCGGTGACCGGAGCCCATGCTTCAAGCACGCGAGCGTCACCGAAGTCGAACTGCCCAAGAATCACTACGACTTCATCTCGTGCCTCGCCAGCATCCATCACATGCCGTTCGACACCGTCGCCGCACTGCGTGACGCACTCGCGCCCGGCGGCGTCCTCGTGATCCTGGGCTGCTATCCGGAGAAGACCCGGTCCGACTGGGCTTGGAGCCTGGCGGCCGTGCCCGTCAACGCTGTCGCCAGGCTGACCGTCGCCTTGCAGGACAGGCTTCGCCCTGCCGCTGCTTCGACCGGTCGAGAACAGGTGAAGGCTCCGGTGAGCCGGCCGACCGTTCCCCTGCTGCAGATCCGTCGCCAGGCCGCAGTCCTGCTGCCTGGTTGCAGCATCCGCAGGCTCCTCTTCTGGCGCTATCTGCTCGTCTTCCGCAACAGCGGCTGACGGGACCGCTGCACGTGCCCGCCTCAACTCCACGTCCCGATCACCGTGGTTCGTGGTGCTGGGAGGCGGCTGACTCGGCTTTTCCGGGGCGGTTGAGTGTTCCCGGCAAAACAGCTCTCGCCGGCGTCATGTACGTGCTGCGGACCGGTGACGCCCGGCGGGACGTTCCCGCGGAGACCGTGGGCTGCTCCGGAGCGACGGCCTGGCGCCGACTGCGGGACCGGACCGAGGCCTGCGCCCGGCCCCGCCTGCGCAGAGAGCCCTGCTGAGCCGGCTACGCCGTACCGACCTGCCGGACCTGGACGACTGCGCCGTGGACGGCGCGCATGTCCGTGCCCTCGAAGTGGGGACCACGTCGGCCCTCCGCCCGTCGACCGCGCCCGCCCCGGCTCCGAAGACCACCTGAACGTCGACCGCCACGGCACCCGCTCGCCGTCCCGCCCACAGGCGGCAACCGACACGGGCAGTCCCGGACGGCGCGGCGTCCGGTCCCCGCGGGCGCCTTCGCGCGCCGGGGGCCGGACGTCCGTCGGCCGATTCGCGGCTACGCGTCCTCGTCGTCGACCCAGCTCATGAGCTTGCGCAGCTCGCGGCCGGTGGTCTCCAGGAGGTGGTCGCTGTCGGCCTTCTTGTACTCGTTGTACTTGGGCAGACCGT
>NZ_JBSFET010000053.1:0-43321 GCF_053594575.1 Streptomyces sp. NPDC001880 | reverse complement strand
CCGCCACCACCGGCAAGCCCGTGCGCGACACCCACGCCGAGGCCGCCAAGGTCGCCGAGATGTTCGGCCAGATATCTCCTACTGCCCGTCGAGTTCCTTGGCGGCCTCGGTGAGGTCCTTCGCCGTGTCGATGGCCCGCCAGTACGCGCCGTGCGGGAGCGGGTAGCCGGCGAGCCTGCGCTCGCGCGCCAGCCGGGGGAACGTCGTCCGCTCGTGGTCGCCCCGGTCCGGCAGCAGGGTCGTGAACTCCGGGGAGAAGACGTACACACCGGCGTTGATCAGATACGGCGAGGGCGGCGACTCGATGAAGTCGGTGATGTGCCCGAACGCGTCCGTCTCGACGGCACCCCACGGGATACGGGGACGGGCCAGGGCCAGGGTGGCGGTCGCATCGCGCTCGGTGTGGAACGCGGCCATCTCGCGCAGGGAGAAGCGCGTCCAGATGTCGCCGTTGGTGGCGTACCAGGGCTGCTCGGGGGCGGGCAGCCGGGCGGCGGCGTACTTCAGCCCGCCGCCGCGGCCCAGCGGCTCCGACTCCACGACGGTCGTCACGCGCAGCGGCAGCACCGCCGAGTCCAGCCACTCCTGCAGCACCTCGGCCAGATGGCCGCACGACACCACGGCGTCGGTCACGCCCTCGGCGGCCAGCCAGGAAAGCTGATGGCCGATGATCGGAGTCCCGGTGCCCGGGATCTCGACCATCGGCTTGGGGCGGTCGTCGGTGTACGGGCGCAGCCGCGATCCCTGGCCACCCGCCAGAACCACGGCCTGCGTCGGATACGTATGCATGCCAGGCACGATATGCGGTGCCCGGAACGGCCGGTCAGCTGAACCGGGCGACGCCCGAGGCGAAGGACGTGTCGCAGACGGGGCGCGAGAACCGGTGGGCGCGCGTGGGGCCGTACTTCTCGACGGCCGCGCGGCCCAGTGCCCTGGCGATCGACATGCAGTGCCGGGCGAGCGAGGGGCGGCCCTCGACGGAGCGCTGGAGGTCCGTCAGCGCGACACCCGGGTCCTTCTCACGGAGCTCCACGAGCAGCCGGTCGCGGAGGGCGTCCTGCGGGGTGCGCGTCTTGGCGCGCGTGGAGATGTCGTGGGCCGACGCGGTCAGGACCTGGGGCTCGGAGTTGTGCGCTGCCCACGGCACGCTGGTGACGGCGAGGGTCCCGGAGAGGACCATCACGACGGGCAGTACGAAGGCGAGGGATCGGCCGATGCGGCGCGCAGTGTGGGTCACGCAGCGAGCGTAGCGGTCGGTAATGATATGGCGACGTTTCGTCACCCTTGAGGGGGATGGTTCGAGGGTGCTTTTCGAATCCGGTGTTGACGAACAGTGGCGAAATGACCGGTGTGCCGGGGAATCCGGCGCCGTACGGATCCAAACCCGATCAGGCCCGAGGGCGCGCAAACAGCCCCGCACGCGGAACGTGCGGGGCAGCTGTGTCGCGGGTGTGCGGGCGTCAGTCGGTGAGACGGGCACCCGTCGAGGTCGAGAAGACGTGCAGCTCGTCCGGGCGCGGCACGACGTGCAGCTTGGTGCCCTTCTCCGGGACGGCGCGGCCGCCGACGCGGACGACCAGGTCCTTGTCCTCGCCGCCGACCCGCGCGGAGCCGTAGACGAATCCGTCGGCGCCGAGCTCCTCGACGACGTTGACCGAGACGGCCAGGCCGGCCGGGGCGTCGGCGCTGTCCTTCGAGAGGGACTTCGCGGCGGCGCCGCCGTGCTCGACGATGTCGAAGTGCTCCGGGCGGATGCCGACCGTGACGGTCGTGTCGCCCTTGTCCGCGGCGGCGGAGAGCGCCTCGCGGGAGACCGGGACGACGCTGTTGCCGAACTTCACACCGCCGTCGGTGATCGGGACCTCGACCAGGTTCATGGCCGGGGAGCCGATGAAGCCGGCCACGAAGAGGTTCGCCGGCTTGTCGTACATGTTGCGCGGCGAGTCGACCTGCTGGAGCAGCCCGTCCTTGAGGACCGCGACACGGTCACCCATGGTCAGGGCCTCGACCTGGTCGTGGGTGACGTACACGGTCGTGATGCCCAGGCGGCGCTGGAGCGAGGCGATCTGCGTACGGGTGGAGACACGGAGCTTGGCGTCGAGGTTCGACAGCGGCTCGTCCATGAGGAAGACCTGCGGCTCACGCACGATGGCACGGCCCATCGCGACACGCTGACGCTGACCACCGGAGAGCGCCTTCGGCTTGCGGTCCAGGTACTCGGTGAGGTCCAGCATCTTGGCGGCCTCTTCGACCTTCGCCCGGATCTCGGTCTTGTTGACCCCGGCGATCTTGAGCGCGAAGCCCATGTTGTCCGCGACGGTCATGTGCGGGTACAGCGCGTAGTTCTGGAACACCATGGCGATGTCCCGGTCCTTCGGGGGCAGATGCGTGACATCGCGGTCACCGATGCGGATCGCGCCGCCGTTGACGTCCTCAAGGCCCGCGAGCATGCGCAGGGAGGTCGACTTGCCGCAACCGGAAGGACCGACGAGGACGAGGAACTCGCCGTCCGCGATGTCGATCTCGAGCTGGTCCACGGCCGGCTTCGTGGAGCCGGGGTAGACGCGGGACGCCTTGTCGAACGTGACACTGGCCATGCTGGATCTTCTCCTCCACCGGCAGGAACGTGCCGGACGATCCGAGTGACGGGAGTGGTCTGGTCCACTTGAGTGAACCTTCAGCGACGCTACCTGGCCATTTTGAATCTGTCAGTAGTTCGAAGAGCGCGAAATTTTGGGACCGCGCAGGGTGCAGTGTTGGTTACACTGCTCCGACATGCCTCCTTAGCTCAGCTGGCCAGAGCAACGCACTTGTAATGCGTAGGTCGTCGGTTCGAATCCGACAGGGGGCTCCGCGAAGACCCAGGCCGGACTCCTCCGACCTGGGTCTTTCTGCATCTCATGGCCTCGCGATGCGGGTGTGCCGGCCTGGACGTCCTCTCATGTGCCGGCCGGTGGCCGAACGTGGGAGAGGCGTGCAGTGGCGGTGCCCAGGAGGGGGCTGGGGGCGGAATTTGTCCGATCGTCGCTCCATCCGCACAGGCGGTCGCCGAGCAGTGCCGCCTGCAGGGGATTCGGCTCGCTGAACCGCCGTCACCGGGCAGCGGAGTCAAGACGTTCCTGACCAAGCTCGATCGGGAAGTCGGCGACGGTCTCGAAGTCCCCCTGATCCCGGAGAACTACGCCACTGGCAAGGCGCCGGGCATCGAGCGGTGACTGCTGCGCCCCTGCTGTACTTCGCGCCGCCGAAACTGGGCAAAATTTTCATATTGGGTTGACTCAATACTTACGTGAGCGAATGTGAATTTACGCGAATTTTATGTGCGGAACTATCGCTCCTTGCTCCGTGTCAACGCCCAACTCGCGCCCGTTTTACGGGAATTGTGGAAATTGGGGCGAATTGGGAATTTCATGAGCATGTGGAGCGGGCGCGCCTGTGCCGCCCGGTGCTCACAAAGCGTTAGAAAAGGGACACGCAATGTAATACCCGCTTGCTGTTGGTGAATTCTGTCCTGCTGGAGCCAGGCGGGTCATCTCATGAACTGAGAGGTAGTCGATGACTGTCGAGACGAGCCCGTCGAAAACCGCGACGGCACAGGACCAAGCGCAGGAGCAGCTCAGTCTCGGCACTGCCGCTGCGCGGAACCTCGCCACCACCACCAAGTCCGAACCCCAGATGCAGGGGATCAGCTCGCGGTGGCTGCTGCGGAAGCTGCCGTGGGTCAACGTCCCGGGTGCTGCCTACCGGGTCAACCGGCGCCTGACGTTCACGGTCGGGGACGGGAAGGTGTCGTTCGAGAAGAACGGGTCCAAGGTTCGCGTCATCCCGCAGGAGCTGGCCGAGCTTCCCCTGCTGCAGGGGTTCGAAGACGGTCCGGCGTTGGGTGCGCTCGCCGACAAGTTCGTCCAGAAGGAATTCGACCTCGGTCAGGTGATCGTGGAGGAGGGGCGCAAGGCCGATCACGTCTATCTGATCGTGCACGGCAGGGTGGACAAGGTCAGGCCCGCGAAGTACGACGGCGAGTCCATCATGGGCCGGTTGTCGGACGGCGACAGCTTCGGCGGCAGTGTGCTGGCGGGAGCCGACGGCAAGTGGGACTTCACGGCTCGTGCGGTGACCGCAACCACTGTCCTGGCGCTGCCCCACAGCGCGTACAAGACGGTCGTCGGCCAGCACGAGGCGCTGCGGTCGCATGTCATGAAGCGCAGTGCCGAGGCGCAGAAGCCGGCGAACAAGTGTGGTGAGGCCGCCATTGAGCTGCTGTCCGGCCACGACGGCGAGCCGATCCTGCCGACCACATTCGCCGACTACGAACTCCATCCGCGTGAGTACGAGTTGAGTGTGGCGCAGACGGTACTGAAGGTGCACAGCCGGGTCGCCGACCTCTACAACCAGCCGATGAATCAGACGCAGCAGCAGCTGCGGCTCACCATTGAGGCAATGCGTGAGCGGCAGGAGAAGGAGATGGTCAACAACCCCGAGTTCGGGTTGCTCCACAACACCGACTTCGACCAGCGCATCCCGACCTGCTCCGGCCCGCCCACCCCGGACGACCTCGACGACCTGCTGAGCATGCGCCGCGGTACCAACTACATCTTCGCCCACCCGCGTGCCATCGCCGCGTTCGGCAAGGAGTGCAACAAGCGGGGCATCTCCCTCGGCAGCGCCGACGTCGACGGTCACCACATCCCCGCGTGGCGGGGCGTGCCGATCCTGCCGTGCGGCAAGATCCCGGTCTCGGATCACCAGACCTCGTCGATCATCGCCGTGCGTACGGGCGAGGACAACGAGGGCGTCATCGGCCTGTACCAGACCGGGTTGCCCGACGAGGTCGAGCCCGGACTCAACGTCCGGTTCATGGGCATCGACGAGAAGGCGATCATCTCCTATCTCGTCAGCACCTACTACTCGGCCGCCGTCCTGGTCCCGGATGCGATCGGCATTCTCGAGAACGTCGAGGTGCGGCCGCGTGGCTGAGAACCGGGCCGGGCGAACGAGGAAGGGCTGAAGCGATGTCATTGCTGTCCGGCGTGTTCGCCGCGCCCACGGCTCACGGGATGGCGGATCCGGTAAGCGCCTCGCGGTCCGACCCGGCAGCACCTCCCGGGGAACAGGACCTGCCGGACCTGACGGCCGAGCGGCTCGCGTCCTCGGGGCAACGGACGGCGGCGTGGCTCCCCACCGGGCCCACCGGCCTGGGCACATCGGCGGCCAGGCAACTTCTCCCGCCGCCGACGGAGCACGAGGGGTCCGGGCCGGGCCCCGCGACCCCGCCTCGAGCCGGTGATCCGATTCCGGGTCTCCACTGCCCGCCCGCCGTGCCGGCCGATCCGGCCAGGATCGCCGAGGTGGACCGCCGGCTCGAAGCCTGGGCCCGGGAGCTCAGCCTGTTTCCCCCTGAATGGGCCGGAGACTTCGCCGGCTTCCAGGTCGGCCGGGCGGTCGTCCTCCAGCACCCGGCAGCAGCCGACCTGGAGCGCCTCGTCGTCGCGGGCAAACTGCTGGTTGCGGAGAACGTCGTCGACGACTGTTACTGCGAGGACTACGGCGGATCCCCGATCGGCCTGGGCAGTCGGCTCGTCATCGCGCAGAGCGCCCTGGATCCCCTGCACACCGCGGACGGCTACCAGCAGCAGTGGCACGAGGGGCTGGGGTCGGACGCTCCGCTGCGTTCGTACGCCGCCGCGATCCGTGCCTTCCGGGACATCGCCACTCCCAGCCAGGTCACCCGGTTCATCCACGATGCCGCGCGCCTGCACCTGGGGTACCTCGCCGAGGGTGCCTGGGCGCAGACCCGCACCACACCACCGGTGTGGCAGTACCTGGTGATGCGGCAGTTCAACAACTTCCGCCCCTGCCTGTCCATCGTGGACGCCGTGGACGGCTACGAACTGCCCGAGCCGCTCTACTCCCGGCCCGAGGTCCAGCGCGTCACCGCACTGGCCTGCAATGCCACCACGCTCGTCAACGACCTGTACTCCTTCACCAAAGAGATGGCCATCGACGAGCACCATCTGAACCTTCCAGTGGTGCTCGCCGCCGAGGAGGGCCGAGGCCTCAAGGACGCGTACCTGAAGGCCATCGACATCCACAACGAGATCATGCATGCCTTCGAGGACGAGTCCCTCGTCCTGGCCGCCGAGAACCCGGTCCTGGCCCGCTACACCACCGGCCTCGCCGCGTGGGTCGCCGGCAACCACGAATGGCACCACACGAACACGTACCGCTACTCCCTGCCCAACTACTGGTGAGAGAAGACACCTACATGACCACCACCACAGCGCTCCGCACCAGCGCGACGGAAGCTCCTGCCATCAGCCACTACCAGGCGTCGGTGGCCGATTACTGGAACCGCGAGAAGAATCCCGTCAACCTCCGGCTGGGTGAGGTCGACGGCTTCTACCACCACCATTACGGCATCGGCGATGTCGACTGGTCGGTCCTGCAGGGTCCGCAGGACACCCGCGACGAGCGCGTCGTCGCCGAACTGCACCGCCTGGAGAGCGCCCAGGCCGACTTCCTCGCCGACCACCTCGGTGCCGTCACCGCCGATGACCGGCTCCTGGACTCGGGCTGCGGCCGAGGCGGTGGCAGTCTGGTTGCCAACAAGCGGTTCGACTGTCACGTCGACGGGATCTCCATCTCCGAGACCCAGGTGGCTTTCGCCACCGAACAGGCCAAGAAGCGCGGCGTGGACGACAAAGTGCGGTTCCACCTCAAGAACATGCTCGACACCGGCTTCGGAACCGGCTCGTTCCGTGCCATCTGGAACAACGAGTCCACGATGTACGTCGATCTGTCGTCGCTCTTCGCCGAATACGCCCGCCTGCTCACACGCGGCGGCCGGTATGTCACCATCACCGGCTGCTACAACGACACCTACGGACTGCCGTCCCGCGAGGTCTCGACGATCAACGCCCACTACATCTGCGACATCCACCCCCGCTCCGCCTACTTCAGGGAGATGGCGAACAACCGGCTCGTGCCGATCAGCGTGGTGGACCTCACCGCGGCCACCATCCCGTACTGGGAGCTGCGCGCCCAGTCCTCCCTGGCCACCGGCATCGAGGATTCCTTCCTGACCGCGTACAAGAACGGCAGCTTCCAGTACCTGCTGATCGCCGCCGACCGGATCTGACACCACGTCTGACCCCACAACGGAATGCGGGACGCCCCGAACACCCGGGCACGCGTCCCGCAGCGTCCTCTCGACATGCCTCACCCTTCACAGGAGGATGCGCTCCCCCATGGTTTCTGAGCCGGCGGAGTGGATCCCGGACCTGCTCGCCAAGAGGAAACACCGCGACATCGTCGGGGGCTCCTGCGGCACGGACCCCGACGGGGATGTTGCGCAAAGCGGCCTTCCGGATGGATCCGAGCCGGCCGACTGCTCTCCCGGCAACGCGGCACCCCGTGAGGGCTGACGAGCCGTACCGGATTCCGTCCACGCATCCCTTTCCCGCACCAGCTGCCCGGGAGGGCGAATCCTGGAGGACGGCGCAGGAACGGTCTCGCCGCAGGCCAGGGCAGTGGCGAACCACGCCGGACAGACGGCCGAGCGGGCTTCGCAGAAGACCCAGGCCGGAACGTTGTCCGGCCTGGGTCTTCTGCGGTGCGTTTTCGGATGTCATGCAGGGTGGGCCCCGGTGGCCGCCGCGTGGGGCGCGCCGGTGGGGCCGCGCGTCAGGCGGTGTCGGCCAGCCGGTGCAGTATCCCGGCGACCAGCGCGGTCTGGTGGGCCACCGTGTCCGGGAAGATGAACTCGTGCCTCGCATGGGCGCCCCCGCCCACCGCTCCCAGGCCGCAGAGCACGGGAAGGTCCAGGCCGGCGACGAAATTCGCGTCGCTGGCGCCACCGACGGTGACATCGGCGAGCGGGCGGCCGAGTTCCTCCGACACCGCTCGCGCGGTCTTCAGCAGGGGTTCTGACGCGGCGTTCAGCGTCATCGGCGGCCGGTTCCAGCCGTGCTGGACATCGATGCGGATGCGCGGGTCGCTCACCTGGATCGCGTCGAACGCGGCGTCCACGCGGTCCTGCTCCGCCCGGGTGAGAATCCGGATGTCGATGCTCGCGGACGCCTGTCCGGCCACGACGTTCGTTCCGGATCCGCCGCTGATGCGCCCCACGTTGACCGTGGTGCCCTCCGCGGGTGCGGCCGTGGCCGCCGCGTCCGTGATGAACTCGGCGAGCGCGTGGATCGCGCTCGCACCGTCCTCGGGGTTCAGTCCGGCGTGTGCTTCCACTCCGGTGGCTGTCACCGTGAAGATGCCCCCGCCCTTGCGACCTGTCTTGACGGCACCGTCCACACTCGCCTCAAGTACCAGCGTGGCGTCCACGGATGCCGCGACCCGTTCGATCACCGGCCGGGACGAGGGGGAGCCGATCTCCTCGTCGCCGTTGAGGACGAAGATCACCGTGGGCACTGCCGCACCGCTCTCGCGGAGCAGTTTGAGAGCCCAGATGCCCTGAGCGAGGCCCGTCTTCATGTCGAAGATGCCGGGTCCGCTCAGACGTTGCCGGCCGTCTTCGTCGATGTGGGAGGCGATCGGCCAGTTCGCCAGTGTGCCCTGCGGCCACACGGTGTCGTAGTGGCCGACGATCGCGACACGCCCTGGCCCGTCCCCTTCGTAGGTGAGGACCAGGGTGTCGCCCTGCTCGCCGCCCGGGTGCCGTTCCTCCTCCGTGGGGGCTCCGAGCCGGTGGGTGACGAGAGTGCTCAGCAGTTCAAGCCCGTGACCGAGGCCGGTGAGGTCGTAACTGTGGGTTTCGCAGGCGACGAGGTCGGTGATGTCGGTGAGGATGTCCGCAGCGGCGGCGGCGGCGCTGCGGGCGAGCTCGGAGATCATGGTGCGGTGGCTCCGTGGGGATGGGGAATGCGGGGGATGGGGGTCAGGCGCCGGGGCCGAATGGGATGCCGAGCAGATACCAGGCCAGCACGAAGCTGACCCACACCACCCAGACGACAGCGGCCAGCGGGATGGTGAACGAGGCGAGCGTGCCGATCCCCGCCGACTTCCGGTAGCGCTGGATGAAGCCGAGAGCCATGGCGAAGTACGGGCTCATGGGGGTGATGCAGTTGCTGACGGAGTCGGCCACCCGGTAGACGGCCTGGGTGGCCTCGGGGCTGATCCCGATGAGCATGAGCATGGGGATGAACACCGGTGCGGCCAGCGCCCAGAGCGCGGATCCGCTGGTGATGGCCAGGTTCATGAAGGTGACCAGGACGGCTATGCCCAGCAGGACCACCCACCCGTGCACGCCGAGGTTCTGCAGTGCCTCCGCGCCGCGTATCGCGAGCACCTCGCCGATGTGACTCCACTTGAAGTAGGCGAGGAACTGGGAGATGGCGAAGAACAGCACCAGGATCGGCGCCATGGACCGGGCGCCCTCGATCATGGCCGCCACCACGTCCCGGGACCCGGGAAGGGATCCGGTGATCCGGCCGTACACGGTGCCCAGAAGCGCGAAGAAGATGCCCAGCAGAAGGGCCATGCCCGAGAACAGCGGGGACTGGACGATGCTGCCCCCTTCGCCGCGCAGCGGGGACTCCGTCGGCAGCATGACGAGGACCAGAGCGGCCACGAAGGCCAGCGCGACCAGTCCGGTCACCCGCAGGGCGCGGCGCTGGACGGAGGTGACCTCGACATCGGCCAGTTCCTCGGCGCTCAGGTCCGAGGCGGGGGCGTCGGTCTCCAGATCGGGGCGGCGGGCCAGGACCTTCTCGGTGACCAGGGTGATGACGAGGGCGACGAGCACCGAGGACGCAAGGCTGAAGTAGTAGTTCGCCACAGGAGTGACGACGTAGTTCGGGTCGATCGTCTGCGCGGCGGCAGTGGAGATCGTGGACAGCAGTACGTCGGTGGTCGTCAGCGAGGGCGAGGCGTCGTAGCCCGCCGAGATGGAGACGAACGCGACGATGCAGCCGAGTACGGGGCTGCGGCCGGCGGCGCGGAACACCAGGGCGCCCAGGGGGATGAGCGTCACGTAAGCGGCGTCGCCGGCGACGTGGCCGACCATCGCGGTCATGGACAGGGCGAACGTCAGGTACTTGCCAGGTACCCGTGCGACGAGGCGACGCAGCAGGGCACTGAACAGCCCGCTGCGCTCGGCCACCGCGATACCGAACATCACCGTGAGGATCGTGGCCAGCGGGGGGAAGCTCGCGAAGTTCTCCACCGCCTCCTCGACCATCATCGTGATGCCGTCCCGGCTGAGCAGGCTGCGTACCGCGACGGTCTCGTCGCCTCCGGGCTGGACGGCGCCGAGATCCGCCGCGGACAGGACCGCGCTCAGCACGATGACAAGCAGTGCCAGCATCCAGAACAGCCAGAAGGGATGAGGCAGTTTGTTGCCCACCCTCTCGATCACGGCGAAGCTGCGGAAGGCTACCTGCAGCACCTTCGGCTGCGGGGCCACCTCTTCGGTGGTCAGCTCATGGGGCATCGCAAAAGGGAACCTTTCCGCGCGAAGGTAAACGGGGCAGTGAAAAAGGGGGTGATTCGGCCGAGATCCGGACCGCCGTTTCGGGGTGGACGACCGCGTTGCATCATCGTGTGCATTTACGGCCACCTGGGCCGAAAATCGTCGAGAATCGCTTTCTGGAGGCCCTGTATGCACGATTTCGCCGACCCGCTCCCGGACGGCCGCCTGGAGGAGGCCGACCTCGCGCTCGCCAACTGCCTGCAGATCGCGCCACGTGCCTCCTGGGCCACGCTCGGCGACGTCCTGGGGGTCAGCGCCGCCACGGCGGCCCGGCGCTGGCGGCGGCTGGCCGCCACAGGGCAGGCATGGGTCACCGCGACCGGAGGTGCCAGTCTGTGGCGCTCGCTGTGCGATGCCTTTCTCGACATCCGGTGCCATCCGGCGCAGCGCGGCCGGGTGGCACTCGCCCTGGCCCGCGATCCGAGAACCAAGTCGGTGATGGAGGTCGCCAGCGGCCGTGATCTGCATGTCAACGTCATCACCAGCGATCTGCACGCACTGTCGCGCTTCGTCCTGGATCAGGTCAGCCGCCTCCCCGGGGTGGTGGAGGTCGATGTGCAGATCAGTACGCACACCTATATGTCGGGAACTGCCTGGCGGCTGGACGCCCTGTCCCGCACCCAGCGCGAGCGTCTGCAACCCGTGACCGCGCCGAGTCGGCCGGTGCAGAACGGGTGGCTGTCACCCGCCGACCGCACTCTCCTGCTCGCACTGGCTCCGGACGGCAGACTGCCGCTCACCGAGCTCGCCGAACGCACCGGCGCCAGTCACACGGCGACCCGCCGCAGGCTGTCCCGGCTGGAGCAATCGGGCGCCATCTCCTTCCGCTGCGAGATTTCCCAGCACCTCACGAGCTGGCCGGTGACGACGCTGCTGTGGGGCCGGGTCCCGCCGGGTGACCGCATGCGGGTCAGCGAACGACTGGCCCGCATGCCCGAGATCCGCCTGCTGATGGCCACCAGCGGCGGCACCAATTTCCGGGTGTCCACCTGGCTGCGTTCCACCGCCGGCGCGCACGAGCTGGAGGAGCGGATCACCGCCGCCCTGCCCGAGTTCGAAATCGTCGAGCACGCCGTCGTGCTGCGCACGGTGAAACGGCTCGGCTGGATTCTGGACGATCTCGGGCGGCGCCGGGAGTGCGCGCCCATCGACCCGTGGTGCCCGGACGACACCCCCATCCCGTCGGCGGACCCGGGCGAGTACGAGGCGTAGGGCGGAAGCGCGGCCCGGGGCGCGTCGGGACTTCGTCAGCGGAACGATCCGAAGCGTTCCGCGACGACCGGCAGCCGGTCCGCGGCCAGGGCGTGTGCGGCGGCTCGGGGGGTGCTGCCCTCGGCCTCGGCGCGGGCCAGGATCCCATCGACCAGGGCGCGCATCGACCGGCGGGTGTACGCGAAGGCTTCGTCGGCGTCGGCGCCGATGTCGCCGAACAGGGTCCACCACCACCAGGCGTTCGTACCGGAGTTGACGACGACGTCCGGCAGTACGGTGATGCCGCGGGCGGCCAGCAGGGCCTCCGCCTCGGGCACCACCGGCATGTTGGCGGCCTCGACGATCCAACGAGCGGTGATCCCCGCCTGGTTGGCGGTGTCCACGGCGTACGAGACGGCGGCCGGGACCAGCACCTCCGCGTCGGCGGTCAGCCAGGCGTCGGCCGGCAGCTCACGGTCCTCGGCGCGGAGCGCGGCACGGTCCACGGTGCCGTGGCCGTCGCGGGCGGCGAGCAGCGCCTCGACGTCCAGGCCGGCGGGGTTGGCCACGGTGCCCTTGATGTCGGCGACCGCGACGACGCGGAGTCCGGCACGGGCCAGGAAGCGGGCGGTGGCGCCGCCCATGGTGCCGAAGCCCTGTACCGCGACGCGGGTGCCGGAGTGGGCGACGCCGGCCCGGTCCAGGGCGGTGAGTACCGATTCGGCGACCCCGCAGCCGCCCACCAGCTCGTCCAGGCCGATGCCGTCCACGTCGATGGCGAATGCGTCGGCGAGGCGCCGCCGGGCGGCCTCCTCGTCGTCGAGCAGGGGGTAGACCGCCTGCACGGAGGAGACCAGGCCCGCCTCGGCGGCGGCCCGGTCGACCAGGTCCTGGGTGAGGCCGAGGTCCTCGCCGGTGGTCCAGAACTGCTCGATGTAAGGCCGTACGGCGCGCAGATAGCGGACCAGGACGCCGTAGGCGGCGGGGTCGCGCGGATCGCAGTCGATGCCGCCCTTGGCGCCGCCCAACGGGATGTAGCGGCCCTGGGGGTTGTAGTGCAGCACCTCCTTCATCGTCATGCCGCGGGCCAGGCCGGCCACTTCCTCCAGGGTGCAGCCGGCGCGCATCCGCAGGCCGCCGCTGGAGACGCCGCGCACCAGACGGTCGATGACCAGGTGCCCCTGGTGCCCGGTCTCCTGGTCGGTCCAGGTGAGGGAGATCAGGGGGGTGGTGGGGGAGGTGGTCATCGGGGGAGCTCCTGGGGGACGGCGATGAGGGTGGGGCCCGGGGTGTCCAGGGCCCGGCGCAGGGCCCCGGCGAGCGCCTCGGGCGAGTCGGCGCGTACGCCGTGGCCGCCGTAGGCGCGGGCCAGGGCGGGCAGGTCGACCGGCGGCAGGTCGACCGCGGTGGGGCGGTCGCCGCGCGATGCCATCTCGTCGCGGATCTCGCCGTAGCCGCCGTTGTCGAAGACCACGACGGGCAGCGGGAGCCCCAGTTGTACGGCGGTGGCCAGCTCCTGCACGGAGAACTGCAGGCCCCCGTCGCCGCTCAGTGCTACGGCCGGCCGGGCGGGGTCCGCGACCTTGGCACCGATGGCGGCGGGCAGTGCGTAGCCGAGCGTGCCGAAGCCCGTCGGGTGCAGATAGCGGCCCTCGGGGGCGATGGGCAGGTGCGGGATCGCGCCGTAGTAGCAGCACTGGGCGCTGTCGGAGGTGAGCACCGTGTTCGCGGGGAGCACCGATCCGATCGCCGCCAGATACGGCAGCAGGTGCGCGTCCTCGCCGCGGGTCTCGGCGTTCCGCTCCTCGCGCAGCGCGGCGACGGCCCGGTGGACTTCGGGGTGCGTGTTCTCGGTGGAGGAGGGGAGGGCGGCGAGCAGGGAGCGCAGGGTGTGGCGGGCGTCGCCGACCAGAGGGAGGTCTGCGGGCGGGCCCGCGTACATCTGCGCCGGATCGATGTCGGCCCGGACGAGGGTGCCGCCGAGCGCGGGCAGGGGTTCCCACAGGTCGGACTCGGCGAGTTCGGTGCCGACGGCGAGCACCACGTCGCGCTCCGTCAGCCAGCGCCGGACGGCCCGGCTGTGCAGGGAGGCGCCGAGCGACAGCGGGTGGGTCTCCGCGACGATCCCCTTGCCGTTGGCCGAGGTCACCACGGGGGCGCCCAGCTCCTCGGCCAGTCGCAGGCACTCGGCGGCGGCCGTGCGCGCCCCGCCGCCGAGCACGATCCCGGGCCGGGCGGCCGAGCGCAGCGCCGCGGCCGCCTTCGAGAGCGCGTCCGGGTCCGCCGTCGCGGGGGAGAGGGGCGGGGCGGTCCGTACCGGCCCGGCCGGTTCCACGGCGGTGAGCAGGTCCAGGGGTATCTCGATGTGTACGGGGCGGGGGCGTCGCGTACGGAAGAGGGTGAAGGCGCGGGCGACTGCCACGCCGATCTCCTCGGCCGAGGACACCCGGTGGCTGACGGCCGCGACGCCCCGCAGCGCCTCGGTCTGGCTGCGCATCTCGTGCAGCAGTCCGGTCGACTGCCGGGGGTGGCGCAGTGGCATGCCGGGTGAGACGACGAGCAGCGGGACGCTGTCGGAGTACGCCTGGCCGACGGCGGCCGCGATGTTCAGCAGGGCCGGGCCGGTGGTGGTGATCGCCACGCCGGGCCGGCCGCTGACCCGGGCGTAGGCGTCGGCGGCGTAGCCCGCGCCCTGTTCGTGGCGGGGGTTGAGGTGGCCGATGCCGTGGGCGGCCAGGTGCCGGTAGATCTCCAGGTTGTGGGTGCCGGGGATGCCGAAGGCCTGGGTCACCCCGTGCGCGGCGAGCGCCCGTACCAGGACCTCGCCGCCGGTGAGGTCGTCTCGCGGTGGCCGGGTGTGGGTGGTCGCGGGCGGTTCCGGCATGGGGTGTCCAGGCACTGCACAGGCTCCTTACTGAATGAGTAGTCAGTATTTGGAGTGTGGAGCGCCCATGTCAATGCGTGCAGGTGCTGAACGTTTGTTCAGTTGTCGGGGTGGTGGCCGCCTCGCCGGCTGACGTCACGCCGAGCGCGGGCACCCGCCATCGCCCGGTGGCGGGTGCCCGTCCGGCCCTCCGGTCAGTGCCGCCCGGCCAACCGGTCCGCGGCCTTCGCCACCGGGTCCGTGCCGGCCCGTGGCGAGGTGAGCTCGCGGCGGTCGGCGGCGCGGTAGGCGGCGTACATGCCGTGGACGCCGATCCAGCGGAAGGGCTCCGGCTCCCAGCGTCGGACCCGGTGGCCGACCCAGGGGAGGGTGGTCAGATCGGTGGGGCCCGACTGGCCGGAGTCCTGCTGGATCAGGTCGCGCAGGGTGCGGGCGGCGAGATTGGTGGTGGCGACGCCGGAGCCGACGTAGCCGCCCGCCCAGCCGAGCCCGGTGGAACGGTCCAGGGTGACCGTGGCGCACCAGTCGCGGGGGACGCCGAGGACGCCGGACCAGGCGTGGTCGATCCTGGCCCCCGCGGTGCCGGGGAAGAAGCGGACCAGGATGTCGCGGAGGGCCTCGATGGTGGCGGGCTGGGTGCGGCCGTCGTTGTCGGTGCCCGAGCCGAAGCGGTACGGGACGCCGCGGCCGCCGAGCGCGATGCGGTCGTCGGCCGTGCGCTGGGCGTACATATAGGCGTGGGCCATGTCACCGAGGGTCTCGCGGCCCTCCCAGCCGATGGTGTCCCAGACCGACTGGGGGAGCGGCTCGGTGGCGATCATCGAGGAGTTCATGGGGAGCCAGGTGCGCCGCTGGCCCTTGAGGTTCGCCGTGAAGCCCTCGGTGCAGCGCAGGATGTACGGGGCGCGGACGGTGCCGTACGGGGTGTGCGCGTGCTTGGGCTTGATCTCGGTGACGGGCGTCGACTCGTGGATGGTGACGCCGAGCGCCTCGACGGCCGCTGCGAGACCCTGGACGAGTTTGACCGGGTGGAGCCGGGCGCCGTGCGGGGTCCAGGAGGAGCCGACGGCTCCGGTGACGTTGACGCGTTCGCAGGTCTCACGGGCACCGCGCAGCACGCGGTCCGTCTCGCCGAAGGCGATCTCGACGGAGTGGAAGTCCTTGAGTCTGGCCAGCTGTGCGGGGGTGTAGGCGACTTCGAGGACGCCGCCCTGATGGATGTCGGCGTCGATGTGCTCCTCGGCGGCCACCCGTACGACCTCGTCGACCGTCTCGTTCATCGCCTGCTGGAGCCGGACGGCGGCTTCGTGGCCGTGGAGCTTCGCGTAGCGGTCGCGGCCCGCGATGCCGTTGTAGAGCCAGCCGCCGTTGCGCCCGGAGGCGCCGTAGCCGCAGAACTTGGCTTCGAGGACGGTGATGTTGAGGAAGGGGACGGCCTTCTTGAGGTAGTAGGCGGTCCACAGCCCGGTGTACCCGCCGCCGACGATGCAGATGTCGGCGGTGACGTCGCCGGCCAGGGGCTCCCGGGCCAGGGGAGTGCCCTGGTCCGCGTACCAGAACGATATGCCGCCGTTGACGGTGCTGACGGTGCTCATGTTGCCCCTGCTTTGTCCGGTGTGAAGCCCTGTTGGCTAGGGCGGGACGTTACTGCGCGACGGGCGTTCCCGTCCCGTGTCGGGACCGGATCAGTGGGTAGCAGGCGGGGCCGAGGAGTACGGCGATGAAGTGGCCGAGGTCGGTGAAGGTGCTGCCGTGGCTCTGCTTACGCTGCTCCCATGATTCGTACCGCTGTCCCCGCCGATGTCCCCGTCATCCACGCCATGGTCCGTGAGCTGGCCGAATACGAGAAGGCCCTGCACGAGGTGAAGGCCACCGAGGAGCAGCTGCACGAGGCGCTGTTCGGTGAGCGGCCCGCCGCGTACGCGCACATCGCCGAGTCGGACGACGGCGAGCCGGTCGGCTTCGCGCTGTGGTTCCTGAACTTCTCGACCTGGCGCGGGGTGCACGGCATCTACCTGGAGGACCTGTACGTACGCCCGGAGCGGCGCGGCGGCGGTCACGGGAAGGCGCTGCTGACGGAGCTGGCGCGGATCTGCGCGGAGCGCGGCTACGAGCGCCTGGAGTGGTCGGTGCTGGACTGGAACGCCCCGTCCATCGCCTTCTACGAGTCGCTGGGCGCGCGCCCGCAGGACGAGTGGACGGTGTACCGGCTGACGGACGAGGCGCTGGCGGAGCTCGGCGGGCAGCGGTAGGCGGGCGGCGGTCCTTTTGCCCCGGCCCGCGCAGGGCCGTGGCATCGCCCCGGGGGCGTTGTCATTCGTGGCATCGGCCCTCGGAGGCGTTGTCAGTGCCATGGGTCACGATGGACGGCATGGCACGCGGCAACAGCAGTAAGACGGACACCGTCCCGGCCGCCCGGCGGCCACAGGTGCGGCTCCCACCGCTCGTTCCGTACGACGGCGCGGGCCTGGAGCCGGACGGTGACTACGACGGGCTCCGGTTCGAGGGGGCGGATCTCGCGGACGAGTCGGGTCCGGGAGCCCGGTTCATGGACTGCGCGCTGGACGGCTGCGCGCTGGACCGCGCGGAGCTGGTCAGGGCCCGCTTCATCGACTCGGTGCTGACGGGTGTACGGGGTGTGGGCACCGATCTCGCGGGGGCGTCGCTGCGTGACGTGGAGGTGGTGGACGCCCGGCTGGGCGGGGTGCAGCTGCACGGCGCGGTGCTGGAGCGGGTGCTGGTGCGCGGCGGGAAGATCGACTACCTGAATCTGCGGAAGGCCCGGCTCAAGGACGTGGTGTTCGAGGGCTGTGTGCTCTCCGAGCCGGATTTCGGGGACGCGCGGCTGGTGCGGGTGGAGTTCCGCGACTGTGTGCTGAAGCGGGCCGACTTCAGCTCCGTACGGATGGAGTCGGTGGACCTGCGCACGGTCGCGGAGCTGGACATCGCGCGCGGGGTGGAGCGACTGGCGGGTGCGGTGATCAGCCCGGCGCAGCTGATGGAGCTGGCGCCGGCGTTCGCGGCGCAGATCGGGGTGCGCGTGGAGCCGTAGCGGAGAGGCGGAGAAGGGGGTCAGACACGGGGGAAGCGGGCCTGGAGGTCCCAGATCACGGGGTTGTCGGCGAGACCTTCGTGCATGTCGGCGAGGTCGGCGATCAGATCGTGCAGGAAGTCGCGGGCCTCGCGGCGCAGCAGCGAGTGGCTGAAGGTGAGCGGGGGCTCCTCGCCGGGCATCCAGTCCGCCTCGATGTCGACCCAGCCGAAGCGCCGCTCGAAGAGCATCCGGTCGGACGATTCGGTGAAGTCCAGTTCGGCGAACTGCCGCCGGTGCGAGCGGTTGCCGCGCGGGTCCTGGTCGATCTGCTCGACGATGTCGCACAGCGCCCATGCGAAGTCGAGCACCGGCACCCATCCCCAGGCCGTGGACACCTCGCGGTCCTCCTTGGTGTCCGCGAGGTAGACGTCCCCGGAGAACAGATCGTGCCGCAGGGCGTGGACGTCCGCGCGGCGGTAGTCGGTCTGCGGGGGGTCGGGGAAGCGCCGGGAGAGGGAGTAGCCGATGTCGAGCACGCCTCGATGGTGTCATGCCCGAAGGCGCGCCGGTGCCCGGAGACCTGCTGACCGGTTTCAGGACAGCAGTCGCTGCTCCTTGGCCATGGCGGCGGCCGTACGAGGACGTCGCGGTGTCCGGCGACGGCCGCACGGCCTACGTCCCCGAGGGCCTCACCCGCGACGGGTACGGCAACGGCGTCACCGTCGTCGATCTCACCGGCGAGCACCGGCCGTTCGAGCTGGCCGCGGGCACCCGTCCGCTGGGGATCGCGTTCCTCTGAGCCGATATCCCGCCAATCGGGCATTCCGCGCCTAGGATCGCCGATGTGGATCAGCGAACACCCGTACGCCGCGCGGCCCGCGTCGCCGCTCTCGTCCTGCTGGCGCTGACGGCTTCCACCGGCTGCACCGGCGGGGTCGAGGGCAAGCCCGGCGCCGCCGGCCTGCGCGACCCGTACTTCCCGAAGCTCGGCAACGGCGGCTACGACGTCACGCACTACGACCTCGCGCTCGACGTCGACCCGGCCGCCCACCGGCTGCGCGGCACCGCCACGATCACCGCGCGCGCCACCCAGGACCTCAGCGCCTTCAATCTCGATCTCGTCGGACTCACCGTGGACTCGGCGACCGTCGAGGGCCGCCCCGCCGCCGTCAACCGGGCGGGGCAGGAGCTGACGCTGCGCCCCGACGCCGAGGTGAGGAGCCATCTGCGCAAGGGCGGCACCTTCCACACGGTCGTCCGCTACTCGGGCTCGCCGCGGACCCTCACCGATGCCGACGGGTCCGAGGAGGGCTGGCTGAGGACCGCGGACGGTTCGGTCGCGCTCGGCCAGCCGACCGGCTCGATGGCCTGGTTCCCCGGCAACAACCACCCGAGCGACAAGGCGTCGTACGACATCGCCGTCACCGTCCCCAAGGGGCTGACGGCGGTGTCCAACGGCGAGCCGGTCTCCCAGCGCACGTCGGGCACCACCACCACGTTCCGCTGGCACGCCCCCGAACCGATGGCGAGCTATCTCGCGACCGTGGCCATCGGCCGCTTCGACACGAAGACATCGACGACCCCGGACGGCATCAAGGTGTTCAACGCCGCGGACACGACGGTGGCGGCGGACAGCGCGCGGATTCTCGCCCGTGTTCCCGAGGTCGTGAAGTGGCAGGCGCAGCGGTTCGGCCCGTACCCCTTCTCCGCCCTGGGCGCGATCGTCGAGCGCTCCGAGGACTCCGGCTACGCCCTGGAGACCCAGACCCGGCCCGTCTTCCCAGGGACGCCGGACGTGGGGCTGCTCGTCCATGAGATGGCCCACCAGTGGTTCGGGGACTCCGTCACCCCTGTGAGCTGGCGGGACATGTGGCTCAACGAGGGTTTCTCGACCTATGCGGAGTGGCTGTGGGAGGCCGACAAGGAGGGCCGTCCCATGCAGGACCTGTTCGACGCCGCCTTCGAGGACGACGACAACTGGGCCTTCCCGCCGGCCGATCCGCCGACGGCCGCGGACATTTCGCAGGCGCCGGTGTACGGGCGCGGGGCGATGGTCGTCCACAAGGTCCGGCAGGCTGTGGACGACGACCGGCGTTTCTTCGAGCTCGTCAAGGGCTGGACGAAGGCCCACCGGCACGGCAACGCGTCGACCGCCGACTTCACCGCCTATGTGGAGAAGACGACCGGGAAGGACCTGACGGAGCTGTGGGACACCTGGCTGTACGGCAGGAGCCGGCCCGCCTCGGAGGGCTGACCGGCTCCCGGTGGGGCAACGCAGGCCGTACTACTTCACGTTGACACCGCTCCAGGCGGCGCCGACGGCCGCGAGCTCGGCGCTGTCCGCGCCGTACAGGTCGGTCGCCGCCTTCTCGGTCGCCTCACGGGCGCCCGCGTAGTCGGTGGACGACGTCATGTACTCGGCGAGGGCCTTGTACCAGATCTGGACGGCCTTGTCCCGGCCGATGCCGGTGACGGTCGAGCCGTCGGCGGTCGGGGAGTCGTAGTCGACCCCGTTGATGGTCTTCGCGCCGCTGCCCTCGGACAGCAGGTAGAAGAAGTGGTTGGCGACGCCGGAGGAGTAGTGCACGTCGAGGTCGCCGACGCTGCTGTCCCAGTAGTCGGCCGAGCCGCCGTCCTTGCTCGGCTTGTCCATGTAGCGCAGCGGGGTGCCGTCGCCATTGATGTCGATCTTCTCGCCGATGAGGTAGTCGCCGATGTCCGTGCTGTTGTCGGCGGCGAACTCGACCGAGGTGCCGAGGATGTCGCTGGTCGCCTCGTTCAGGCCGCCGGACTCACCGAAGTAGTCGAGGTTGGCGGTGGACGCGGTCAGGCCGTGGCTCATCTCGTGGCCCGCGACGTCGAGGGCGGTCAGCGCGCTCTTGTTGTCGGCGCCGTCGCCGTACGTCATGCAGAAGCAGCTGTCGTCCCAGAACGCGTTGACGTACGAGTCGCCGTAGTGGACCCGCGAGTACGCGGCCTTGCCGTCACCGGCGATGCCGTCGCGGCCGAACGCCGACTTGTAGAAGTCCCAGGTCTGCGCGGCGCCGTAGGCGGCGTCGACCGCGGCGGTCTGGCGGTCGTCGCCGGTGCCGTCGCCCCAGGTGTCGTCGTCGTCCGTGACCAGGTCGCCGGTGCCGCTCTCGCCCTGGTTGAGGTCGTACGTCTTGTGGCCGCCGCGGTCGCCGTCGGTGAGCTCGAAGCCGGAGCCGGACGCGGTGGTCGACAGCTCGACCTCACCGCTGTACTGGCTGTTGCCGACACCGGTCTCGACCGCCTCGTAGCTCTGGAGCTTTTTGCCGGTGATCGCGTCGGTGATGGTGTGCACCCGGCTCGGCGTGCCGTCCTTCTGCACCCCGGTCCGCACCGTCTCCAGGGCGAGGACGGGCTTGCCGGAGGCCGCCCAGATCACCTTGCGGGCGGCGGCCGCGGTCTTGATCTTCGGCGTCGTGGACGGCACCGATATCCGG
This sequence comes from Streptomyces sp. NPDC001880, assembly GCF_053594575.1. Lineage (NCBI taxonomy): Bacteria > Bacillati > Actinomycetota > Actinomycetes > Kitasatosporales > Streptomycetaceae > Streptomyces > Streptomyces sp. NPDC001880. The sequence goes on along the minus strand of NZ_JBSFET010000053.1, from coordinate 22,262 downwards.
GCCTCGGTCGCCTTGGTGACGCCCTTGAGCTTTCCACCGGGGGCGGTGTGGGTGATGAGGTCGCCGCCGAGCACCGGCAGTCCGTCGTAGGTGCGCTCGTAACGGGTGTGGACCGTGCCGTCGGCGTCCTTGATCACGTCACGGACGATCAGCTTCTCCCGGCCGCCCAGTCCGAGCGAGTCGGCGGTCGAAGAGGCTTCGCTCTGCGCGGACTTGATGGCGGCCGTGCGCTGCGAGGCCTTGTTCGCGCTGAAGGGGACGACGCTGCGAGTGGCGGAGTGACCGCCATTGCCGTTGTCGGGCACGGCGTTCGCCGCACCGGTCTGCATGCCTACGACAACCATCGCGGTCACTGCGGCCAGGGCTGCGGCGCGACGGGTGTTCATGTGGGGGGTCATGCGCTCTCCGTTGCTCGTTCCGTGGGGGGTTACGAGCCGAGAGCGTGCCACCGAATGACCAGGATTGACGGTGCACTAACAAATGCCTCACATTTATTTGACCTCTTCTTGTCCGAATGGAATACACATGTGCCCGTTAATTGACGGGAGTTGGGCGCAGATGTCCGGTGGCACCGCATAGCGGGCGCTATGTGTCCGCTCCCGCCGTGCGCACACGAAAGCCCCCGGCCGGGCGGCCGGGGGCTTTCGCTAATGTGCCCGTGCGTCAGATGTTGACGCCGAAGTCCTGGGCGATGCCGCGCAGGCCGGAGGCGTAACCCTGGCCGACGGCGCGGAACTTCCACTCGGCGCCGTTGCGGTACAGCTCGCCGAAGACCATGGCGGTCTCGGTGGCGGCGTCCTCGCTCAGGTCGTAGCGGGCGATCTCGGTGCCGCCGGCCTGGTTGACGATGCGGATGAACGCGTTGCGCACCTGGCCGAAGTTCTGGCTGCGGGACTCGGCGTCGTAGATGGAGACCGGGAAGACGATCTTGTCGACGTCGGCCGGCAGGCCCGCCAGGTTGACGTTGATCTGCTCGTCGTCGCCCTCGCCCTGGCCCGTGACGTTGTCACCGGTGTGGACGATGGTCTGGTCGGGCGTCGACTTGTTGTTGAAGAAGACGAAGTGACCGTCGGAGACGACCTTGCCGGCGGGGGTGACCGCGATCGCCGAGGCGTCGAGGTCGAAGTCGGTGCCGGTGGTGGTGCGGACGTCCCAGCCGAGGCCGACCGTGACGGCGGTCAGGCCCGGGGCCTCCTTGGTGAGGGAGACGTTGCCGCCCTTGGACAGGCTTACAGCCATGGGAAGTCCCTTTCATCGTGGATTGCGGGCTCCATGCCATCACGAAGCTTCCGTCACAGGTCTTAACGCGGACAAGGGACCAGGAGGTTCCTGATCCCTTTGCTTTCTTTACCGAAATCCTCCGGCCGGCCGGACGGCCGGTACGACAAAAGAAGGTGACGAACACCCTCCGGTCCGGGGAACATGGGTGTCATGTCCGGGCCCTATGTCATCCGCGGTTCGGTCTCCCTGCCGGAGGCCGAGCTCATGTGGCGTTTCTCGCGGTCCTCGGGACCCGGCGGGCAGCACGTCAACACCAGCGATTCCCAGGTGGAGCTCCGCTTCGACCTCGCGGCGACCGAGTCGCTCCCCGAGGTGTGGAAGGAGCGGGCGCTCCAGCGTCTGGAGAGCAGGCTCGTGGGCGGGGTGATCGCGGTACGGGCCTCCGAGCACCGCTCCCAGTGGCGCAACCGCGAGACCGCTCTCGTACGGCTCGCCTCCCTGCTCGCCGAGGCGACGGCGCCGCCCCCGAGGCCGCGCCGCAAGACACGGATCCCGCGGGGCATCAACGAACGACGGCTGCGCGAGAAGAAGCAGCGCGGCGAGACCAAGCGCGGCCGCTCCGGCCGCGACTGGTGAGGACCGGGCCCTTGGCCCCGGTCCCCGCCGCCCTCACCCCAGCTGCCGGTACCGCCCCCGGAAGTACGTCAGCGGCGCCCCCTCCGCGCTGGGCAGGGCCGCACTCAGCACCCGCCCGATCACCAGCGTGTGGTCGCCCGCCAGGACCCGCTGCTCGGTACGGCACTCCAGCGTGGCCAGCGCGCCGCCGATCAACGGCGCGGCGGTGACCTCGCCCCGGGTGTAGGGGATGTCCTCGAACAGCAGCCGGTCGCTGATCCGGCCCTTCATCGCGAACCGCCCGGCGACGTGCCGCTGGCTCTCGGCGAGCACGGACACCGCCCACAGCGGCTGCTCCGACAGCAGGTCGTCCATCCGGGAGCCGTTGCGCAGACTCACCATCACCAGCGGCGGGTCCAGGGAGACCGACATGAAGGCGGTCGCCGTCATGCCGACGTCCTCGCCCCGTCCGTTCTCGTCCAGCGGCGGCTCCTGGGCGGTGATCAGCACGACGCCGGCGGCAAGCCGGGCGAGGGCGCCTCGGAACTCATCGTTGCTCACCCCCTCAGCATGGGGGATGGGCCGGGGGCGCGGGGCGGGGGTCGTCGTCTGCAGCACATCGGGCACGCTAGCCGTGGAGCGCACACCTCCGCATCGGGCCAAGGGACCAGCCGGGTCCTAGGACCCGTGGTTCGCGGGGTGGGCGCGGGCCGTGGTCCACGGGGGCGGGTGCGGTCGGCGCTGCAACGTCCGGATTTGCGTTCAAGAAAAGTATGGGGCGAATCCGTACGGCACTCGCGACTCTTTACCATCTGTTGTGACTTGAGTCACAGAGTGCAATATTCGTTGACCCTGTGTACCGACGGCACAGCTCACTGTGATTCAGTTGCCGTGACACTGCAGTAAGTACGTCGATATGAAACCTGGAGTGCTGTCGAGGTCTCGGGGAGTGCGAGCAATGGAGGCCGAGTCGGAGCCGTACGTCCGTCTTGCGACGATGCGGCAGTTGCACCAGGCCGTGGCCGATCTCAACACGGCGCGGAGCCTGGCCGACACTCTGCAGACCGTGGCCGACGGAATCGTCACCGGTCTCGGCTACGAGCTGGCCTGTGTGAACCTGGTCCGCCCCGACGGTGATCTCGTGGTCGCCGCCTTCGCGGGCAACAGTGCGGCGGAAGCCCTGATCACCGGCCGGGTCGGCTCGCGCGCCTCCTGGGAGCGCCGACTGACCATGGGGCAGGCCTGGGACGAGCTCCGTTTCATACCCCACACCGACGGCTGGGTCCTCCTCGACGACGACGTGCCGCAGTGGCACACCGACGGGCCCGACCCCCGTTTCGAGGACGAGTGGCACCCCGAGGACCGCCTCTACGCCCCGATGTACGCCTCCGGCGGCGGTGCCGATCTGCTGGGTGTCATCTCCGTGGACCGCCCGCGCAACGGCCGCCGTCCCGGCGCCTGGGGCCGCGAGGCCCTCCAGATGTACGCGTCACAGGCCGCCATTGCGATCAGCAACGCCCGGCTCAGAGCAAACATGCAGCGGGCGCTGGTCCGTCTGGAACGGGAACAGCAGGCGCTGCGGGCCAGCGAGGAGTCCTTCCGCCAGGCCTTCGAGTACGCGCCCAGCGGCATGGCCATCGCCGAGATGGGCGGCGACCAGCACGGCCGGCTGCTGCGCACCAACGACGCCCTGTGCCGGCTGCTCGGCCGGCCCGCGTCCGTGCTGCGCCGCTACTCCTTCGCCGACCTCGTCCACCCCGAGGACATCGGCACCCTGCTGCGCACCTCCGCCGAGGGCGGTCGCGCCGAGCTGCGGCTCGGGCGGCGCGACGGCACCTACCTCTGGGTCTCGCTGCGCAACTCCGTCGTCGCCGACACCGCGGACGGCCCCCGCTTCCTGCTCACCCATGTCGAGGACATAGAGGAGCGCAAGCGCCACGAGCTGAATCTCGCGCACCGGGCCTCGCACGACGCGCTCACCGGCCTGCCCAACAGCGCCGAGCTGCGCTCCCGGCTGGGTGCCCGGCTCTGCGAGCGCCCGAACGCGGCGGTCACCACCCCGGTGCAGGCGCTCGACGCGGCCTACGGCGACCTCGACGACCCGGAAGCGCGGACGCGCGGCTACGAGGTCGACCCGGCACCCGGTGGCCCCTACGACCACCATGTGCACGTCGTCGCCCCCGACACCGAGCACGACGACGGGGCGAAGGGGCTCGCGGTCCTCTTCTGCGACCTCGACGGCTTCAAGTCGATCAACGACCGCTTCGGCCACCACACCGGTGACGCGGTGCTGATCGAGGTCGCCCGCAGGCTCACCACCGGTGTCCGTGACGGCGACACCGTGGCCCGGCTCGGGGGTGACGAATTCGTCGTCCTCGCCGACGGGCTCGGCGACGCGGACGCCGCGGACCTGGCCGTACGCCTGCGCAACGCCATCATTCCGCCGATCCGGGTCGACGGCAGGGCGGTGCGGGTGGGGGCGAGCTTCGGCATCGGCTGGGCCGCCTGCGGCATGACCGCCGAAGAGGTGCTGGCCTCCGCCGACCAGCGGATGTACGTGGAGAAGCGGTCCCGTTCCAAGGTTCATCGCAGGGCCGGCTGACGTTGACGGCGGCGCTGTTCCCGCGCTCCGACGCCGTTCCGGTACCCGCGACGGCAATTCTTGGTGTGGGCCGTTCGGGGTAGGCTCGGCCGGTCGGCCACGGCTGGCAATATTCGGCGACGGCTGGCGACATGGTGAGGAGTGACCCAGGGATGACGGCCGGGAACAACGGCGCAAACACGCCCGAGGACGACGATCCGTTCGGCTACCTGTACGAGGACGGACAGGCGGCAGGCGCCCAGCCGCCGCGGCAGGGCGGCTACGGCTACCCGCCGGTGGCACCGCAGCCCGGTGTGCCCCGGACCTCGTACAACCAGGTACGCACCGTCGGCGAGCGCCAGTACGGCCAGCAGGCACCGCAGCAGGCGTACGGCCAGCAGCAGGCGTACGGCCAGCCGAACGCCCAGTACGCCGCCCCGGAGACGTACCCCGGCGGCCCCGGGCAGATCCCGCAGCAGGGCGGCCGCGGCCGTTCCGGCGGCCCCGGCAAGGGCGGTCCGAACACCAAGGGCCTGCTGATCGGCGCGGTCGCGGTGGTCCTGGTCGTGCTCATCGGCATCGGCGCCGCGCTGATCACCGGTGACCCGGACAAGGACGAGAAGAGGGACGAGGCCACCTCCTCGGCGGGCCCCGGCGACCAGGTCGAGGAGTCCCCGAAGCCCCAGCAGTCCCCCAGCTCCGAGGCCCCGGCCGAGATGCCCGAGCAGGACGCGGCGACGCTGAAGCTCGGCGGCACGGCGGTCCTGGGTAACAACGTCAAGGGAGCGAAGGGCGCGGGCGGCGCGTATGTTGACCTCAACGAACTCGGCCGGTCTGTCACCTGGTCGGTCGAGGTGCCAAAGGGGGGCGCGTACACGGTCTTTGTGACCTACTCCGTGCCCGGCAAGGATGCCAAGACGTCGCTGTCGGTCAACGACGAGAAGCCCCGGTCTATCAGCATGGAGAACTACGCGAACGCGGCGGAAGGTGACTGGGAAATGGGCTGGACGACCACGTTTGGCTGGATCAATCTCAAGGAGGGCCCGAACACCATCAAGCTCTCCTGCGAGCAAGGGGATTCGTGCGAAACGTATCTCGATCAGCTGTCGCTCAAGCCAGGGCATGTCAAAAGGTGATCAACCGCTCGTTGGTGGCGCGGGAAGCGCCGCCAACGAGTAAACAGGCTGTTCTGCGGTTACGACCAGTCCGAGCAGGCATTCAGCATCGTGTCGCCTTCGAACGTGGCCACGTTCACACCAAGTTCGAAGAGGCCGTTGGTGTGCGAAGCGGTGGTCGTCCAGGTATTGCCGTTGCCTTGGCCGTCATAGTTCATCCGCCACGACCAGTTATGAATCTTGCCGAATGTGTCCTTGGACACGAGTCGGATCCGAGAGTGGTGACCGTCGGCCGCGGTGTCGTACAGGCTGATGGTCAGTTTCACCGTGGCGCCGGGGCCGGTCCAGTTTTCGATCGTGATCGAGCCGGATGAACCGGCTGTGCTGCAACCTACGATCGTCGAGGCGACCGAGCTTGCGGCCTGGGCGGGGTTTGCAGCGGTGACGGTCAGCAGGGCGGCGGACAGAATCGCCCCTCCCAGAATGGTTTTTCTCACTGTGCTCCTTCTCTGAAGTGTCGATGAATCGAACCTATTTCATGATTGATCAAAATCGAACGCGCATTTGAGTCACGCGTTGGCCGAATCCACCAAGATCGCCAGAAAATTCGCCACCGTCGCCGCCATCGCCTCGCGCCCCGGGGCGATGTACTTGCGCGGGTCCACGCCCGTGGTGTTCTCGGCCAGGTACGACCGCACCGCGCCGGTGAACGCGGTGTTCAGGGCCGTGCCCACGTTGATCTTGACCATGCCGGAGGACGCGACGGCCCGGCGGATCTCCTCGTCCGGGACGCCACTGGAGCCGTGCAGCACCAGCGGGACCGGGACGGCCTCGCGGAGCCGGCCGATCAGCTCGTGGTCCAGGGCGGCGGTGCGCTCGGTCATCGCGTGCGAGGAGCCGACGGCGACGGCCAGCGCGTCCACCCCGGTGTCGCGGACGTACGCGGCGGCCTCGGCCGGGTCCGTACGGACACCGGGGGCGTGGGCGTCGAGCGGGGCCTCGCCCTCCTTGCCGCCGACCTTGCCGAGCTCGGCCTCGATCCAGATGCCGCGCTCATGACCCCAGGCCACCGCCTCGGCCGTGGCCCGCACGTTCTCCTCGTACGACAGCTTGGACGCGTCGAACATGACGGAGCCGAAGCCCTCGGTGTGCGCCTGGTGGAGCAGCTCCACGGACTCGACGTGGTCGAGGTGGAGGGCGAGCGGGGCACCGGAGGCGCGGGCGACGGCGGCGGCCGCGGCGGCGATCGGGGAGAGCCGTCCGCCGTGGAACTTCACGGCGTTCTCGGAGATCTGGAGGATGGCGGGGGCTCCGGCACGCTCCGCACCGGCCGCGATGGCCTCCGCGTGCTCCAGCGTGATGACATTGAAGGCGGCGATCCCGCGTCCCCGGGCCTGGGCGGCGGAGACGAGTTCACCGGTGCTGACGAGCGGCATGCTGACCTCTTGCTGCTTCTTTCGGACCGGCCCGCGGGCCGGTCCGGGGCGGGCGCGGCCTCTCAGAGGCTGTCAGGTGACCTTCGATCGGAAAGCGGACGCAGTCTGGTGCGTGCGATTCCAAGGCGCTGGGATGGCCCCGTAGCAGAGCTACCAGGGCATCCCGGCAACGCGGGAAGCGCGCGTGCCAGGGTGTGTGTGGCCACCCGATCAGAGGTCACCCGGCAGTCTCTCGGGCCGCCGGTGCGTGTTCCTCGACGTCGACGCGCGGCAGCAGCTCCTCGTACGCCGCGCGGTCGAAGTCGCCGGCCGTCGGGGAGAGCACGGTCGCCGTCGACAGGGCCACTGCCCGCCGCAGCCGGTCCGGCCAGCTCAGCCCCTCGACGAGGCCGGACAGCAGCCCGGCCACGGCGGAGTCGCCTGCGCCGGCCGGATTGCCCAGGACCTTGGCGGGCGGCGCCGCCCGCCAGCTGCCCTCGGGGGTGACCGCCAGCATGCCGTCCGCTCCCAGTGAGGCGATGGCTCCGTGGGCGCCGCGGCGGCGGGCGTCGCGGGTGGCGCGCATCGGTTCACGGGAGCCGGTGAGCCGGGCGAGCTCGTCGGCGTTCGGCTTGATCAGGTCGGGGCGGGCGGCGATGCCGCGGCGGAGCGGTTCGCCACTGGTGTCCAGGAGCACGGGGACACCGGCGGCGCGGGCCGAGCGGACCAGTTCGGCGTAGGCGCCGACGTGGATGCCGGGCGGCAGGCTGCCGCAGAGCGCGACGGCGTCGGCCCCGGCGAGGAGCTCCTCGTACCGGCCGAAGAGGGCGGTCCACTCGGCGGCGGCGACGAGCGGGCCGGGTTCGTTGAGCTGGGTGGTGTCGCCGGTGGCCCGGTCGACGACGGCTATGGTGCGGCGGGTGTTCCCGGCGACGGTGACGAGGGCGTCGGTGATCGGCGCGGGGGCTGTTCCGGGCGCGGGGGCATCCGTAGGCAGGCCGGCCAGCAGCTCGCGGAGCACTGCCCCGGTGGAGCCTCCGGCGAAGCCGGTGACCACCGTCTCGTGGCCGAGGGCGGCGAGCACCCGGGCCACATTGAGTCCCTTGCCGCCGGGTCGCTCGGACACCTCGCTGACCCGGTGGCTGGCGTGCGGGACGAGTGCCGGGACGCCGTACGTCAGGTCGAGTGCCGTATTCAGTGTGACCGTGAGGATCACCGCGGCCGCTCCCTCGATCCCTGCTCCGAAGCGCGAAACCATGGGCGGAATGCGCTTTCGCTGGCTGTTTTCAAGGCGATCATGTCAAAGAGGCGGCGGTCGGCCCAGACCTGTGGACCAACCGCCGTCTCTTCGTTACGTATTCGACTCGCCGTCAATAACGGGGCAGATCAGCCGATCCTGGGCTCTTTGATCCATTCGCCCCTGCGCATGACGCCCTTGAGCGCGAAGTCCTCGTCCAGGACCACCAGGTCCGCGTCCTTGCCCGGCTCCAACGAGCCGACCCGGTCGTACACGCCGAGCAGCCGGGCCGGGTTGGCGGAGATGGACTGCACCACGTCGCCGACCGGGATCCGGTCGATGGTCACGGCCCGGTGGAAGGCGGTGTCCAGGGTGAGGGTGGAGCCCGCGATCGAGTTGCCCTCGACCAGCCGCGCGACGCCGTCCTTGACCTCGACCGCGAGCGGGCCGAGCTGGTACAGGCCGTCGCCGAAGCCGGCCGCGTCCATGGCGTCGGTGATCAGCGCGACGCGGTGGGCGCCCGCGTGGTGGTAGGCCAGCTCCAGTGCCGCGGGGTGCAGATGCGTGCCGTCGTTGATCAGCTCGACGGTGATCCGCTCGTCCTCCAGCAGCGCGGCGATCGGGCCGGGCTCGCGGTGGGCGAGCGGCGGCATCGCGTTGAAGAGGTGTGTGGCGACGGTGGCGCCCGCGTCGATCGCCTCGACGGTCTGCTCGTACGTGGCATCGGTGTGCCCGACCGCGGCGATGACGCCGTGCTCGGCGAGCAGCCGCACCGAGTCGATGCCGCCCGGCAGTTCGGTGGCGAGCGTGAACATCTTCGCGGTGCCGCGCGCCGCGTCCATCAGCTTGCGGACCTCGGCCGGGTCCGGGTGGCGCAGCAGGTCCTCGCTGTGCGCGCCCTTGCGGCACGGCGAGATGAACGGGCCCTCGAAGTGGATGCCGGCCAGGTCGCCCTGCTCCACCAGCTCCGAGAGGACACCGGCCCGGTGGGCGAGGAAGTCCATCTCGCCGGTGACCGTGGAGGCGACCAGCGTGGTGGTGCCGTGCTCGCGGTGGGTGCGGATGCCGGTGAGGACCTCGTCCACGGTGCCGGAGGTGAAGGAAGCGCCGCCGCCGCCGTGGTTGTGCATGTCGACGAAGCCGGGGACCACCCAGTGGCCGCTCAGGTCGAGGGTCCGGGCGTCCTCGGCCGCGCTGCCCGCGATCCGGGTGCCTTCGACGATCACCCGGCCGTTCTCGACGGTCCCGGTGGGAAGCACCACCCGGGCACCTGCGAGAACTGTGCTGTCTGCGCGTCCGGCCATCAGACGGATACCTCCGTGGAGAGAAGATCCCAGGCGAGCAGCCCCGCGCCCAGGCATCCGGCGGTGTCCCCGAGGGCCGCCGGGACGATGTGGGGCAGCTTCTGGAACGTGACGCGTTCCTCGACGGCCGCACGGAGTGGTGTGAACAAGGTTTCCCCGGCCTCGGCGAGGCCGCCACCGATGATGAGCGTGCTCGGGTCGAGCAGCGTCAGCGCGGTGACCAGCCCGGCGGCGAGCGCGTCCACCGCGTTCCGCCAGACCTCCACCGCCGCCGGGTCGCCGGACTCGACGGCCTTCGCGCAGTTGGCCGCGTCAGCCTCGGGGTCGCCGGACGCGGCGGCCCAGGCGCGGCTGACGGCGGAGGCGGAAGCCAGGGTCTCCAGACAGCCGCGCTGTCCGCAGCTGCAGTGGGGCCCGTCCGGCCGGACCACGATGTGCCCGATCTCGCCCGCGTACCCGTGCGCGCCCGCCTCGATCGTGCCCGCGATGCCGATGGCCCCGGCGATGCCGGTGCCCAGCGGTACGAAGAGGAAGCGGTCGGCGCCCTTGCCCGCGCCGATCCGGCCCTCGGCGAGCCCGCCGGTGCGTACGTCGTGGCCGAGCGCGACGGGAACGCCGCCGAGCCGCTCGCCGAGCAGGTGCCGCATGGGTACGTCGCGCCAGCCCAGGTTCGAGGCGTAGACCGCGATCCCGTTCTCGGCGTCGACGATGCCGGGCACGGCGACACCGGCCGCGACGGCGCTCTCGCCGAAGTGCTCCTCGCCGTACGCCCGCAGATCGGCGGCGAAACCGAGGATCGACTCCACGACCGCATCGGCGCCGCGTTCTCTGCCGGTCGCCCGCCGTGCCTCGTACAGCAGGGCGCCGTCGGCCCCGACCAGTGCGGCCTTCATTCCTGTGCCGCCCACATCGAGGGCGATGACGTGTTTCACGGGGAACAGTTTCGCCCGAGGAGCCAAAAAGGTCTAGTCCACTATCCTGGTTTGTTGCGGATGCATACAAAATCCCGGCAAATGAAATGCACGGCATGGCAGGGGCACGGGAACCGGGCCGCCCCGGACTGCCTCAGGGCGAAAGGATCACGCTGCGCGAGAGGTTGCGCGGGTGGTCCGGGACGTGCCCCGCCCCGAGGGCGTCCTCGGGAAGATCGCGCGTGATTCGGCCGCGGCGGCCGCGGCGGACAGCCCTCGGGAGTCGTTCCGGCGGATGGCGGCCCTGCGGACGGGCGATATGTTGGCTGATATGACCGCCCCCACGAATGACCACGACGACGAACCGGACGGCCTCTGCGACAGGGACCGCGCCGTGCTCGCCGTGGAACGGCAGTCGTGGTCCGGCCCCGGGGCGAAGGAGCGGGCGATCCGCGAACAGCTGGGCATCTCGCCCACGCGCTACTACCAGCTCCTGAACGCCCTGATCGACGACCGTCGCGCCCTGGCGGAGGACCCGGTGACGGTCAACCGGCTGCGCCGGGTGAGAGACGCGAAACGCGGACGCCGCTGAGCACCGGATCAAGCCCCTGCGGCAGAACCGGGCTCCTCCGGTAGAACCAGGGCCCTCCGGCAAGACCAAGCCCCTAATCCAGGGCCCTTCGGCGATCGAGGAGCGGGGGTCCGGGGACCGCGCCCCGAGGACGCCCGCACCGCCCCAACTCCCCGCCCCGGCTATAGGCTCCCCCCATGGGCAGCAACTCCGAAGCAGCCGCGCTCCCGACTCCCACCACCCGACCCGGCCGCGAGGCCCTTGCCGCGATCCTCGCGCGCCCCGACCGCGCCGTCATCGCGCTCGACTTCGACGGCACCCTCGCCGACATCGTCCCGGACCCGGAACAGGCCCGCGCCCACCCCGGCGCCGTCGAGGCCCTCGCCGCACTCGCCCCGAAAGTGGCCTCCATCGCCGTGATCACCGGCCGCCCGGCCGGCGTCGCGGTCCGGCACGGCGGCTTCGCCGGAGTGTCCGGCCTCGACCACCTCGTCGTCCTCGGCCACTACGGCGCCGAACGCTGGGACGCCGCCTCCGGCACCGTCCACGCCCCCGCCCCGCACCCCGGCATCACCGCGGTCCGCGCCGAACTCCCGGGCGTGCTGGACCGGTCCGGCGCGTGGCACGGCACCTGGATCGAGGAAAAGGGCCGGGCGATCGCCGTCCACACCCGCCGGGCCGCCGACCCGCAGGCCGCGTTCGAGGCGCTGGGCAGCCCCCTCGGCGAGCTCGCCGCCCGGCACGGACTGATCGTGGAGCCGGGCCGGATGGTCCTGGAGCTGCGCCCGCCGGGCGTGGACAAGGGCGTGGCGCTCGCCCAGTACCTGCGCGAGACGGACGCCGAGTCCGTGCTGTACGCGGGCGACGACCTCGGCGACCTCGCCGCCTACGCCGCGGTGGAGAAGCTGCGGACCGAGGGCCCCGACGGTATCCCCGGCCTGCTGGTCTGCAGCGGCAGCGCGGAGGTGCCCGAACTGGCCGCGCGGGCCGACCTGCTGCTCGGCGGACCGGGCGACGTCGTCGCCTTCCTGGCCGAACTGGCCCGGCGGATCTGACCGGCCCCGGCGGCTCACTCCCGCCGCAGCGCGTCCAGCTGGTCCAGGAACCACTGCTGCGGCGGCAACGCGACCGCCGCCGCGGCCAGGCGTTCGGTGCGGGCGGCCCGTTCGTCCTCCGCCATCGTCAGCGCCTCGTGCAGCGCCGCCGCCGTCGCCGAGACGTCGTACGGATTCACCACGACCGCGTCGCTGCCCAGCTCCTCGTACGCCCCCGCCTCCCGCGACAGCACCAGCGCGCAGCCGTGGTCGGAGACGACCGGGATCTCCTTGGCGACCAGGTTCATGCCGTCCCGGATCGGATTGACGAGCGCCACGTCGGCCAGCCGGTACGCGGCGAGCGAGCGGGCGAAGTCGTCCTTGACGTGCAGCACGACCGGCGTCCAGCCCTCCGTGCCGTACACGGCGTTGATGTCGTCGGCGACCTGCCGCACCTCGGCCGTGTAGTCCCGGTACACCGCCAGGTCCTGCCGGGAGGGGTAGGCGAAGGCGACATGGACGACGCGCTCGCGCCATTCGGGCCGCTCGTCCAGGAGCGCGCGGTACGCGAGCAGCCCGCGCACGATGTTCTTGGACAGTTCCGTCCGGTCCACCCGCACGATCGTCCTCCGGCCTGGACCGGCCTGCTCGCGCAGCACCGCCATCCGCTCGTCCACATCCGCCTCGTGCGCCCGGCGGCGCAGGAAGTCCGCGTCCGCGCCGAGCCCGTGCACCCCGATCCTGGTCCGCCCGGTGCCGCCCAGGATCTGGGTGCAGCAGCCGATGAACGCGTCCGCCCAGCGCCGGGTCAGGAACGCCGCCCGGTCCGCGCCCAGGATGCCGTGCAGCAGTTGCTCGGCGATGTCGTCGGGGAGCAGCCGGAAGTAGTCGACGGGCGCCCACGGGGTGTGCGAGAAATGGCCGATCCGCAGGTCGGGGCGGAGCTCGCGGAGCATGCCCGGCACCAGTGCCAGGTGGTAGTCCTGCACCAGCACCGCGGCTTTCCGCCCGGCCTCCTCGGCGAGCGCCTCGGCGAAGGCCCGGTTGTAGCTCTCGTACGACGCCCACTGCCGCCGGAACTCCGCGTCGAAGACCGGCTCCAGCGGTGTCTGGTACAGCATGTGGTGGACGAACCAGAGCACCGAGTTCGCGATGCCGTTGTACGCGTCGGCGTGGACGTCCGCGTCGATGTCGAGCATCCGCACGCCCGGCTCACCGACCCCGCGCCGGACCGCCTCCCGGTCCCCGTCACCGAGCGCGGCGCACACCCACAGCTTGTCCTCGACGGCGCTCAGCCCGGAGACGAGACCACCGCCGCCCCGCTTCGAGTCGAGCGATCCGTCCGCCTCCAGGGTGTACGACACCGGGCCGCGGTTGGAGGCGACGAGGACCTGGGCGGAGAGCTGGGCTTCGTGCTCGGAGACCATGTTGCGGAATCTAGCCGGATCACGAACCGCCCAAACGTGCGAAGTCAGGCCGCGCGGCGCGAAACGTACTCCTCGATCTCGCACATCGGGGGCCGCTCCTCGGTGTCCACGGCATGGGTGCGCGGTACGAAGCCGTTCGCGCCGCGCTCGAACTGGGTGAGCGCCGGGCGCACCAAGTGACCGCGGGACAGCCGGAGCTGCGCGGTCCGGTAGATCGCCGCCGCCATCCGGCCGAGCGCCTGCCCGTCCTGGTGCCGGTGTTTGCGCACCCCCACGTCGACCTGGGCCAGCGCGTCCAGCCCCACGGTGTGCAGCGCGTCGACCAGCAGGCCCAGTTCCACGCCGTAGCCGACGGGGAAGGGCAGCCGTTCGAGCAGGGAGCGGCGCACGGCGTACTCGCCGCCCAGCGGCTGGACGAAGCCCGCCAGCTGCGGCCAGTGCAGATTGAGCAGCGGACGCGCCACCAGCTCGGTCACGCGACCGCCCTGACCCGTGGTCCTGCCGGAGGCGGGTTCGTCGGGGCCGGTGACGAAGGGGCGGTCGTACATCGCCTTCACGAACTGCACGTCCGGGTCGGTCAGCAGCGGGCCGACGATGCCGGAGACGAAGTCCGCCGAGAAGTCCCTCAGATCGGCATCGACGAAGCACACGATGTCACCGCCGGTGACCAGGAGCGACCGCCACAGCACCTCGCCCTTGCCGGGCACGGCCGGTATCCGGGGGAGTATCGCGTCGCGGTGCACCACCCGGGCGCCGGCCTCCCGGGCGACCTGCGCGGTGGCGTCCGTGGAACCGGAGTCGATCACCACCAGCTCGTCGACCAGCCGGACCTTCTCCATCAGCTCGCGCCGGATCGTCGCGACGATCTCGCCGACCGTCGCCTCCTCGTTCAGCGCGGGCAGCACGACACTGACGCTCCCGCGGCCCGCTTCCCCGGCCGCGGCCCTGGCGGCCAGAAGGTGGTCCAGCGGGCGGTCGGCGGCCGACCAGGAACGCCTGGACAGCCAGCATTCGACCTCTTCCAGCACGGTCGATACTCCCCTGTATGTGATCCATCTCGCGGTTCGGACGGCTATCTCAACAGTCCGGTGCTTCGGTTACAGTCTTGAACAACGCGGACGGCCATCGCATGCCGGGGTCCGTCCGCCGATAAATGCCCGGATCGAAGATCCGGTGCCACAGCGCTCATCCAGAGGGACTGAGGGAACGGCCCGTTGAAGTCCCGGCAACCCCCCCACCGACCGCGAGGTCCGGTGAGGAAGGTGCCAATTCCGTCTCGTGGCGAAACGCGCCGCGAGGAAGATGAGGAGAAAGGGCCTCGCCACCATGGCTGTGCAGACCGTTGCAGTAAGCACCGATTCTTCCGTCGACGCCGAAGCCGTCGACCTCGGTCCCGCTTCGGGCCTTTCCTGCCGCGAGTGCGGCGAGTGTTTCGAGCTCGGCCCCATCTTCGCCTGCGCGTCCTGCTTCGGACCGCTCGAAGTCGCGTACGACCTGCCGAGCGGCTCCCCGGAAGAGCTGAAGAAGCGTATCGAGGCCGGACCGGCCAACATCTGGCGCTATGCCCCGCTGCTGCCGGTCCCCGCCGATGTCGCCGAGAAGCCGAACCTGAACCCCGGCTGGACCAAGCTCGTCAAGGCCGACAACCTCGCCCGTGAGCTCGGCGTCGAGCAGGGCAAGCTGTTCGTCAAGGACGACTCCGGCAACCCCACGCACTCCTTCAAGGACCGCGTCGTCGCCCAGGCCATCGAGGCCGCCCGCGCCTTCGGCTTCACCACCCTCTCCTGCTCCTCCACCGGCAACCTCGCCGGTGCCGTCGGTGCCGCCGCCGCCCGTGCCGGCTTCCGCTCCTGCGTGTTCATCCCGCACGACCTGGAGCAGGGCAAGGTCGTCATGGCCGCGGTGTACGGCGGCGAGCTGGTCGGCATCGAAGGCAACTACGACGACGTCAACCGCTTCTGCTCCGAACTCATCGGAGACCCGCTCGGCGAGGGCTGGGGCTTCGTCAACGTCAACCTGCGTCCGTACTACGGCGAGGGCTCCAAGACCCTGGCGTACGAGATCTGCGAGCAGCTCGGCTGGCGGCTCCCGGACCAGCTGGTCGTCCCGATCGCCTCCGGCTCGCAGTTCACCAAGATCGACAAGGGTCTCCAGGAGCTGATCAGGCTCGGCCTGGTCGAGGACAAGCCCTACAAGCTCTTCGGCGCCCAGGCCGAGGGCTGCTCGCCGGTCTCGGTCGCGTACAAGGGCGGCCACGACGTCGTCCGGCCGCAGAAGCCGAACACGATCGCCAAGTCCCTCGCCATCGGCAACCCGGCCGACGGCCCGTACGTCCTGGACATCGCCCGCCGCACCGGTGGCGCCGTGGAGGACGTGAACGACGAGCAGGTCGTCGAGGCGATCAAGCTGCTGGCGCGCACCGAGGGCATCTTCGCGGAGACGGCGGGCGGTGTGACGGTCGGCGTGACGAAGAAGCTCATCGAGGCCGGTCTGATCGACCCGGCGCTGACCACCGTCGTACTCAACACGGGTGACGGTCTCAAGACCCTCGACGCGGTGGCCGAGACCTCTCAGGCGACCGCGACGATCCGTCCCAGCCTGGACGCGTTCCGCGCGGCCGGCCTCGCCACCCGCTGACCACCCGAGACTTCAGGAAGGACACCCACCATGAGCGTCAAGGTCCGCATCCCCACCATCCTCCGCACCTACACGGGCGGCCGGGCCGAGGTTCCGGCCGAGGGCTCGACCCTCTCCCAGGTCATCGAGTCCCTGGAGCAGAACCACCCGGGCATCGCCGCCCGCGTCCTGGACGACCAGGGCAAGCTGCGCCGCTTCGTGAACGTGTACGTCAACGACGACGACGTGCGCTTCGAGGGCGGTCTGGAGACGGCCACGCCGGACGGTGCCGGCATCTCGATCATCCCGGCCGTGGCCGGCGGCTGCTGACGCCCCGTCCGGCCCACCGCGCCATCGAATTGCCCCCTCCGCTTCAATCGCGGAGGGGGCAATTCTGCATGGTTGAGCGCGGTAGAGTGTGGGAAGTCCCCCCAGCTGCCCGTGCCGCCCGCATACGAGAATGCGCCCGGCCACGACAAGATGCAGCCAAAGTACGCGATCCGCTTGAGGCATAAGTCACCTTTGCCTGGCCCGACTTGCCCAGGATTCATATGAATTCCGCATATCCGGGCGTTCGGTGCTGCCGAGAATTCTCGTCCGATTGACCTGTTGCAGAGGGCAGTTGGGCAGATACATTCAGCCGCGGTCGACGCGTTCCGGCGCACACACACCCTCTCCTGTCGGAGGGTGGGTTCTGACCCGGGTCCGCGAAGTGCGGTCCTGCGCAAGGGCCAGTAATAGGGGAGTTAGGCATGGCTCAGGGCACCGTCAAGTGGTTCAACGCGGAGAAGGGGTACGGCTTCATCGCGGTCGACGGTGGTGCGGATGTTTTCGTCCACTACAGCGCGATCCAGATGGACGGGTACCGCACCCTCGAAGAGGGTCAGCGAGTTGAATTCGAGATCTCGCAGGGCCAGAAGGGGCCGCAGGCAGACATGGTCAAGCTCGCCGTCGGCTGAGTTCGAGCGGTCGGCCAACGACACCACTCACGCACTGCACTCACGCGCTGAGGGCCCGTACCCCGGGGGGTACGGGCCCTCGGTGCGTCTCGTGCGTGCCTCGCCCGCGCCTCCCGCGCCCCCCGCGCACCCCGGCGCGGTGTCCACATCGCGAGGGGGACGCTTGCACTCTCGGGGGTCGAGTGCTAATCATTGGCGTTAGCACTCTCCAGGTGAGAGTGACAGAACTTGGACCGGGCCGGTGAGGCCCGCAGGTCGGTGGGGCAAGGAACCACCGGTCACGCAGGCCGTCCGTCGCGGGCGCCACTCGGTCCGGAGAAATCCACCCCTGTCCGGGAGGACCACTTCACATGGCCAAGATCATCGCGTTCGACGAGGAGGCCCGGCGCGGTCTCGAGCGCGGCATGAACCAGCTCGCCGACGCCGTCAAGGTCACCCTTGGCCCCAAGGGTCGCAACGTCGTCCTTGAGAAGAAGTGGGGCGCCCCCACGATCACCAACGATGGTGTTTCCATCGCCAAGGAGATCGAGCTGGAGGACCCGTACGAGAAGATCGGTGCGGAGCTGGTCAAGGAGGTCGCCAAGAAGACGGACGACGTCGCCGGCGACGGTACGACCACCGCCACCGTTCTCGCCCAGGCTCTCGTCCGCGAGGGTCTGCGCAACGTCGCCGCGGGTGCCAACCCGATGGCGCTCAAGCGGGGCATCGAGAAGGCCGTCGAGGCCGTCTCCGCCGCCCTCCTGGAGCAGGCCAAGGACGTGGAGACCAAGGAGCAGATCGCTTCGACGGCCTCCATCTCCGCCGCCGACACCCAGATCGGCGAGCTCATCGCCGAGGCCATGGACAAGGTCGGCAAGGAAGGCGTCATCACCGTCGAGGAGTCCCAGACCTTCGGTCTGGAGCTGGAGCTCACCGAGGGTATGCGCTTCGACAAGGGCTACATCTCGGCGTACTTCGCCACCGACATGGAGCGCATGGAGTCGTCCCTCGACGACCCGTACATCCTGATCGTCAACTCCAAGGTCAGCAACGTGAAGGACCTCCTTCCGCTGCTGGAGAAGGTCATGCAGTCCGGCAAGCCGCTGCTGATCATCGCCGAGGACGTCGAGGGCGAGGCCCTGTCGACCCTGGTCGTCAACAAGATCCGTGGCACCTTCAAGTCCGTCGCCGTCAAGGCCCCGGGCTTCGGTGACCGCCGCAAGGCCATGCTCGGCGACATCGCCATCCTCACCGGTGGCACCGTCATCTCCGAGGAGGTCGGCCTCAAGCTGGAGAACGCCGGTCTCGACCTGCTCGGCCGCGCCCGCAAGGTCGTCATCACCAAGGACGAGACGACGATCGTCGACGGTGCCGGTGACAGCGACCAGGTCCAGGGCCGCGTCAACCAGATCCGCGCCGAGATCGAGAACTCCGACTCGGACTACGACCGCGAGAAGCTCCAGGAGCGCCTCGCGAAGCTGGCCGGCGGCGTGGCCGTCATCAAGGCCGGTGCCGCGACCGAGGTCGAGCTCAAGGAGCGCAAGCACCGCATCGAGGACGCGGTGCGCAACGCCAAGGCCGCCGTCGAGGAGGGCATCGTCGCCGGTGGTGGCGTGGCTCTGCTCCAGGCCTCGGCCGTCTTCGAGAAGCTGGAGCTCTCGGGTGACGAGGCGACCGGCGCCAACGCCGTCAAGCTGGCGCTGGAGGCCCCGCTGAAGCAGATCGCCGTCAACGGTGGTCTCGAGGGCGGCGTCGTCGTCGAGAAGGTGCGCAACCTGGCCGTCGGCCACGGTCTGAACGCCGCGACCGGCGAGTACGTCGACATGATCGCCGAGGGCATCCTCGACCCGGCGAAGGTCACGCGCTCCGCCCTGCAGAACGCCGCGTCCATCGCCGCGCTCTTCCTCACCACCGAGGCCGTCATCGCCGACAAGCCGGAGAAGGCCGCTGCGGCCGCTCCGGGCGGCATGCCGGGCGGTGACATGGACTTCTGATCCTGACGGATCGGTAGTTCCTGTACAGCTTTGCCGTATCGGCCCCCTGGACCAGCTGGTCCAGGGGGCCGATACGGTTTTCGCGCCGAACTGCGCCGAACTGCGCCGAACTGCGCCGAACTGCGCCGAACTGCGCCGAACTGCGCCGAACTGCGCCGCTCCACCGCTCTGATGACAGCTGTGGCCGTGGCTGCTTCTGTGACTGCTTCTGTGGCTGTGGTGGTGCGGGTGCGGGGTCCTACGGCAGGCGGTCGAGCAGCCAGGTGCAGAGTTCCTCCGTGACGAGGGTGTGTCCCTCGTTGCGGGAAGCGTGCTTGAACTCGTCGAGTCCGCTGTCCTCCTCCGGGAGCGAGGAGATCTCCGCGTACAGCTCCTCGTCCGTGTCCAGATCGCGGATGTCGACCGCGCTGACCGCCGGCACGAAGCAGTGCGACCGGATGCGTACGTCGGCCTTGAAGCCGAGGAAGGGATTCAGGGCGTTGAAGGCGTCGGCGAGGATGCCGAAGCCCTCCAGCGAGCCGCCGGGTGCGCCGTCGATCGACGGGAGTCCGTTCGTACGGACATCGTTGGTCTTCGACGTCAACACCCGTAGATTCGCGGCGAGTTCGTCGCGCCCCGGACCCTGGGTGTAGAGCTTGGTCCCCACGATCGACAGGCCCTTTCCCTCCAGAGCCAGTTCGCCCGGCCGCACATCGGTGCCGATGCCGTCGGCCACGCCATTGGCGACGCCGATCCGCCGGGGCCGCTGCGGCCACTCGCCGACGGCCGCCATCTCGGCCAGGAACGCGGCGCGTTCGTCGCTCTGGTCCGGTGTGTCGTCCCACTTCGCGATGTGCCGCCACAGCAGCTGGCGGGCGGCCGGGCTGTTGATCTGGTCGGAGAACCGGCTGTCGAGATCCTTGATGTAGTGGGCGAACGCCTGGAGCCCGACCGGGATCCAGGCGCCCCGGTGCGGGCTGTCGTACGAGAAGTACAGCGCCGTCCGGTGGTCGATGTGATCGGTTTCCATCCTGGCCAGCGCATGCCGGGAGGCGAGCCCGCCCATGCTGAACCCGCCGACGGCCAGCGGCGTGTCGCTCTCCCGCTCCGCGATCGCCCGCGTGATCGCTTCCCGCACGGTCCGGGAGTTGTCCAGAATCGACGCGCTGCGCTCATGGAAGCCGAGAAGGACGACGTCATGGCCACGGCGGCGCAGCTCGCTGATGAACGCGTAGTCACCGAACTCCATGATCTGCCAGGAGAATTCCAGCTCGCTCGGCCCCGAGCCGAAGCCGTCGGCGAAGATGACCGGCCGTACGAGACCGGCGTTCCCCTCGCCGTAGTAGACCCAGGCGGTACCGCCCGGCAGATCCCAGACCTCGCTGGGCGGCAACGGAAGGGAGCTGGGCCTCTCGGCGTCCAGGCGGGGGCCGGGAGCCAGAGCGATGGGGGGTTTGTCGCGGAGTCCGGAAACGATCTGCTCGTGGGACGGTTCGGACATGGTTCGTTCCCCTTTGGGCCGGTTGATTACGATGCGCGCCAAGAGGAACACGCAACGTAGCGCCCGGGCGTGGGAAAGCGGATCAAACCACCCCCAGGTGGGAGCCGGTTTCGGACACCGGGTGACGGTCCGGCCCCGCAGGCCGTGGGGGCGGCGCGGTCTCACGGGTCGCCGGGGCGACGCGGTCTCACGGGTCGCCAGGGGGGTGCGGCCTCGTGGGTCGTCGGGGCGGCGCGGCCTCATGGGCTGTCGGGGCGGCGCGGCCTCATGGGCTGTCGGGGAGGCGCGGTCTCACCGACTCTTGGAGTGACGCGGTTTGACGGACCGGCGGGCCAGTCCTGCCCGTACCTCGTTCATCCGCTCGCGTACGGCGTTCGCCGGTACGGCTCCGTCGGGCCCGGCGGGTGCGGCGACCGCTTCGCCCCGGCATGGCCTGCACCGGCCGCCGATCAATGCCTCCGCGCTGCCCGGTGAGCCGCATTCGCTGCATTCGAGGGTGCGCAACACTGTTCGTCGCGGTGCCGGAGCGACTCGTTCGGGTGGCATCTTGTCGGCGAGCCGCCTGCGGACGAGGCCGGCCGGGTGGTGGACGGGAGTGGGGAGCCCGTCGGTGAGGGCGTGCAGCAGCTCGGCCTCGCCGGCCCCGCGCTCGAACCACTCGCCGACCTGCGGCTCCAGCGCCGTGCAGTCCGCTGCCGACAGCGTGAGCGCGGGGGCGGTGCGGCCCAGCGCCGCGAGCAGCACGAACGCGCGGGATCGAGTGGGGCGTCGGGGCTGCTCGACCGGTACGTCGCCCCGGGTGAACGCCGCCCACCACTCGTCGTCCCGTGCGGTCCGGGAGAAGAACGTCCGGGTCACCCAGAGCAGCACCTCGTCGTCGGCGACACACTCGCTGCCGCGCCGCAGATGCCCGGCGTCCTGCAGCCGGTTGAGAGCGGTGCGCAGCGCGCACTGCCCGTACGGGAGGTGCTTGGCGAGCGTCTTCACGGAGATGTCGGAGCCCTCGGGCAGCCGGTCGATGTACGCGGCGATGGACGCCTCGCGCGCCGGAAGGTGCGCGAAATCCCGGTCGGTACGGGGAAGTTGCGAGGGCGCGGACCGCTTGCCGTAGCCGGGATTGGCCATGGGATGCGGGGTCGGCGGTGCGGGTGAGGATACGTGCGGCGCGCACGGGGTGGCACTAGACTGGCTGTCAGCCATCAGATCGCTCCTTTGAAACGATCGAAGTGGTCAGGCCCCTGTTTTTGGTGTTCGTGCACCGGCAGGGGCCGTTCTGTGTCGTGGAGCGTCGCTCCGTATTCGGCACGCTAGGGCGTTGCCACCGTCGGTGGCAAGTCGGTCACAAACGGTCAACTCGCCGCTCGGGGTGGGTGGGTGGGGAGTGGCCCACCTCCCTTTCCTCGGAAAGAGCGCTCGGACCTCGCGGCTTGAGCCCCGGGCGGAACATCCCTGGTGAGAAGGGGCGCGCGCACTGATCCGAATGCGCCGAACGCGCTCCGGATGCGCCGCTGCCGGCGGGGTGGATCCGCCTCGGTCCGGCATGCGCTCGCACAGGACCTTCTGCCGCAGTGGCGGGCCGCATCCCTGCGTCGAGGAAGGCGGCGACCGCGCTGGGCTTCAGCGAGCTCGGTTCCCAGCTCGGCATCCGGTTGGTCTGATCGCCGGATGTACGCCGACCAGCTACGGGCACCCAACCGCACACCGGCCGGCCGTACGGATCTGGTGGCGGTCCGCCGTCGCGGCGCGGGAACGGACCTTGCCCCCAATGCCTGAGGCCCTCTCCCCCGCCGAGCTGCGGTCCCT
>NZ_JBSFET010000052.1:0-43374 GCF_053594575.1 Streptomyces sp. NPDC001880 | reverse complement strand
TGTATCACCCGCCCAACCGGGGCTTTAAATAAAAACACACGCGGGGGGGGGGGGGGGGGGCCGGCCCCCCCCCCGGGGGGCCCCCCCCCCCCCCCCGGGCCGCGCACAGTGCTTGCTTATCTCATCCGGCGCCTGTTCGCCGTAGTCATCATGGTGCTCGTCGTACTGCTCGCGACGTTCACCATCTTCTTCATGCTGCCCAAGTGGGCGGGTCAGGACGTCGCCGTCCTCTTCGCCGGCAAGGCCACCGGTGCCGAGCAGCTCCAGGGCATCCGGATCAAACTGGGTCTCGACGACCCCCTTCTCGTCCAGTTCTGGGACTTCGTCAAGGGCATCCCGATGGGGCGCGACTACGCGAACGGTGACGATGTCACCCACTGCGCCGCTCCCTGCTTCGGTTACTCCTTCCGCACGGAGGTGCCGGTCTGGACCACGCTCAAGGACGCGCTGCCCGTCACTGGCGCGCTCGCCGCGGGCGCCTGCGTCCTGTGGCTCCTCGGCGGCGTCGCCACCGGTGTGGTCTCCGCGCTCCGCCGCGGCAGCATCTGGGACCGTGCCGCGATGACCACCGCGCTCGCCGGTGTCTCGCTGCCGATCTTCTTCACCGGCATGGTCGCCATGGGCCTGTTCGTCCACAACTTCGGCTGGGTGCACATCGCCGACAACCTCTCCACGGACGACAGCATCGGCACCTGGTTCCAGACCCTGATCCTGCCGTGGATCGTGCTCGCCTTCCTGAACGCGGCGATGTACGCCCGCCTCACCAGGGCCACCATGCTCGAAGTGCTCGGCGAGGACTACATCCGTACCGCCCGCTCCAAGGGACTGGGCGAGGGCACCGTCATCACCCGGCACGCCCTGCGTTCCGCGATGACGCCGATCCTCACCGTCTTCGGCCTCGACATCGGCGTGCTGCTCGGTGGTGCCGTCCTCACCGAGTCCACGTTCAACCTGCCCGGTCTCGGGCTCGCCGCGGTCCAGGCGATCAGCAACAAGGACCTGCCGGTGATTCTCGGCGTCACCCTGTTCGCGGCCCTCGCGATCGCCGTCGCCAACCTCGTCGTCGACATCATGTACGCCGTCATCGACCCGCGAGTGAGGCTGGGATGACCGAACTGCACAAGAGCGGTGCCGCGCTGGGAGAACCCTCGCCGGCCGGCTCGCCCGCTCCCACCGCCTTCCTCGAAGTGCGCGACCTCAGGGTGCACTTCCCGACCGACGACGGCCTGGTCAAGTCCGTCGACGGGCTCAACTTCCAGCTGGAGAAGGGCAAGACCCTCGGCATCGTCGGCGAGTCCGGCTCCGGCAAGTCGGTCACCTCGCTGGGCATCATGGGCCTGCACACCGCCGGCCAGTACGGCAAGCGCAAGGCCCAGGTCTCCGGCGAGATCTGGCTGGACGGCAAGGAGCTGCTCTCCGCCGACCCGGACGAGGTGCGCAAGCTGCGCGGCCGCGAGATGGCCATGATCTTCCAGGACCCGCTGTCCGCGCTGCACCCGTACTACACGATCGGCAAGCAGATCGTGGAGGCGTACCGGGTCCATCACGCCGTGGACAAGAAGACCGCTCGCAAGAGGGCGGTCGAGATGCTCGACCGGGTCGGCATCCCGCAGCCCGACAAGCGTGTCGACAGCTACCCGCACGAGTTCTCCGGCGGCATGCGCCAGCGCGCGATGATCGCCATGTCGCTGGTCAACAACCCCGAGCTGCTGATCGCCGACGAGCCGACGACCGCGCTGGACGTGACGGTCCAGGCGCAGATCCTCGACCTGATCCGGGACCTGCAGAAGGAGTTCGGCTCCGCGGTCATCGTCATCACCCACGACCTGGGCGTCGTCGCCGAGCTCGCCGACGACATCCTGGTGATGTACGGCGGGCGCTGCGTCGAGCGCGGACCGGCCGAGAAGGTGTTCTACGAGCCCCGGCACCCCTACACCTGGGGTCTGCTGGGCTCGATGCCGCGCCTCGACCGCGACCAGACCGACCGGCTCATCCCGGTCAAGGGTTCCCCGCCGTCGCTCATCAACATCCCTTCGGGCTGCGCCTTCAACCCGCGCTGCCCGTACGCGGACGTGCCCAAGGACGACGTGACCCGCACCGTACGGCCCGAGCTCCAGGAGGTCGGCAGCCGGCACTGGGCGGCCTGCCACATGTCGCCGGAGCAGCGGGAGCGTATCTGGACCGAAGAGATTGCGCCCAAGCTGTGAGCGAGGACAAGGCCGTGACGAGCGAGGACAAGGGCGTGGACGTTCCGGCGCAGAGGTCTGCCGGGAACGGCGCGCCGGCCGGTGACACCGCCTCCCGCGAGGTGCTGCTCAAGGTGACCGGGCTGCAGAAGCATTTCCCCATCAAGAAGGGGCTGCTGCAGCGCAACGCCGGGGCCGTGAAGGCCGTCGACGGGCTCGACTTCGAGGTGCGCTCGGGGGAGACCCTGGGCGTCGTCGGCGAGTCCGGCTGCGGGAAGTCGACGATGGGCCGGCTGATCACCCGGCTGCTCGAACCCACCGCGGGGAAGATCGAGTTCGAGGGCAAGGACATCACGCACCTCGGTGTGGGCGCCATGCGCCCGATGCGCCGGGACATGCAGATGATCTTCCAGGACCCGTACTCCTCGCTGAACCCGCGGCACACGATCGGCACGATCGTGGGCGCCCCCTTCAAGCTCCAGGGCGTCACGCCCGACGGCGGCGTGAAGAAGGAGGTGCAGCGGCTGCTGGAGGTCGTGGGCCTGAACCCCGAGCACTACAACCGCTACCCGCACGAGTTCTCCGGCGGTCAGCGCCAGCGCATCGGGATCGCCCGCGCCCTGGCGCTCAACCCGAAGCTGGTCGTGGCGGACGAGCCGGTGTCGGCGCTGGACGTCTCGATCCAGGCGCAGGTGGTGAACCTGCTCGACGACCTCCAGAGCGAGCTGGGCCTGACGTACGTGATCATCGCCCATGACCTCTCGGTCGTCCGGCACGTCTCGGACCGGATCGCGGTGATGTACCTCGGCAAGATCGTGGAGCTGGCCGACCGCGAGTCGCTCTACAAGGCGCCGATGCACCCGTACACCAAGGCGCTGCTCTCGGCGGTCCCGATCCCGGACCCGAAGCGCCGTTCTGCCAAGAGCGAGCGGATCCTGCTCAAGGGCGACGTGCCCTCGCCGATCTCGCCGCCCAGTGGCTGCCGCTTCCACACCCGGTGCTGGAAGGCGACGGAGGTCTGCAAGACGCAGGAGCCGCCGCTGGCCGCGCTGAAGACCGGGCACCAGGTGGCCTGCCACCACCCGGAGAATGCACCCGACCAGGTGCCGGGCGAGACGGTGACGGCGGCGGCGCGCGAGGCGATCGAGATCATCGAGGTGGGCAAGCCCCCGGCGGACGAGCCCGAGGCCACCGAGCCCGAGGCCGCTGAGCCCCCGGTGGACGAGGCTGGGGCTGCCGATTCCTCGGTGGACGAGCCTGGGGCTGCCGAGTTCTCGGTGGACGAGCCCGGGGCCGCCGAGCCCTCGGCGGACGGCTCCGCCGCCTCGACCGAAACGCCGGAGGACAGCCCGAAGGAGTAGTACCGGCACAATTGCCCGGTGCTCAACGAACTGTTCACGCCCTCCGTCCAGCATGCGCTCGACATCGTCGGAATCTTCGTCTTCGCGATCTCGGGCGCTCTGCTCGCCGTACGCAAGAACTTCGATGTCTTCGGCATCGCGGTGCTCGCCGAGGTGACCGCGCTGGGCGGAGGGCTGTTCCGTGACATCGTCATCGGGGCGGTCCCGCCCGCGGCGTTCACGGATCTCGGCTACTTCACCACCCCGCTCATTGCCGCCGCCCTGGTGTTCTTCCTGCATCCGCACGTCGAGCGGATCCAGGTGGGCGTCAACGTCTTCGACGCGGCGGGCCTCGGGCTGTTCTGCGTCACGGGCACGGTCAAGGCGTACGACTACGGCCTGGGCCTCACCGCGTCGGCGACCCTGGGGCTCGCCACCGCGGTCGGCGGCGGTGTGCTGCGTGACGTACTGGCCAACGAGGTGCCCTCGCTGCTGCGCTGGGACCGCGATCTGTACGCGGTGCCCGCCATCGTCGGCGCCACGACGACCGTCCTGTGCATCCGCTTCGAGATGCTCAACGCGCTCACCAGCGGCACCGCGGTGATCGTGGTCTTCGTGCTGCGGCTGCTGTCGATGCGCTACCACTGGCGGGCCCCGCGCGCCTACAACCGGAAGTCCGCGACGGCCGAGGAGAGCTCCGCGACCACCTGAGGCGGAGGCCGAGATCCCGGCGATCCGGGGCGGGGTGACGTCCCGGGGATCCGGGGCGGTGCTGCGGTCCCAGCGATCCGGTGCCGTGATCCACGTCAATAAAGCTACCGCTCAGTAATACGATCGGTGTACGGTGCGTCGCATGGCACAGGCAGCAGAGCAGGCAGTACAGCAGCCGGCGGCGCAGGCGGCACAGACCGGACCGGCGACCATCGGGAACAGCGAGTTCGACCGCGACACCGCCGTCACCCTTCGCGAAGAGGGCGTGTACGACGCCGAGCTCTCCGCCGGCTGGACGATCATCCAGGCCGTCAACGGCGGCTATCTGCTGGCCATGCTCGGCCGTGCGCTCGGCCAGGCCCTGCCGCACCCGGACCCCTTCTCCGTCTCCGCGCACTACCTCACCGCGTCCGTCCCCGGCCCCGCGGTGATCCGGACCCAGACCGTCCGCACCGGCCGCACACTCTCCACCGGCCAGGCGTCCCTCTTCCAGTACGCGCAGGACGGCACCGAGGTCGAGCGCATCCGGGTCATCGCCACCTACGGCGATCTGGACGGCCTCTCCGACGAGGTCCGCACCTCGGCGAAGCCGCCGGCCATCCCGCCGCGGGAGCACTGCCTCGGCCCGAGCGACAGCCCGGCCCCGATCCCCGGCAGCTCCGCGATCACCGAGCGGCTCGACATCAAGCTCGACCCGGCGACGATCGGCTGGGCCATCGGGCAGCCGTCCGGCAAGGGCGAGATGCGCGGCTGGTTCGGCCTCGCGGACGGCCGCGACGCCGACCCGCTCTCGCTGCTGCTCACCGTCGACGCGCTGCCGCCCACCTCGTTCGAGCTGGGCCTCAAGGGCTGGACGCCGACCATCGAGCTCACCACCCACATCCGCTGCCGCCCGGCCCCCGGCCCGCTGCGTGTCTCCATCACCACCCGCAACCTCGCGGGCGGCTTCCTGGAGGAGGACGCGGACGTCTGGGACAGCGCGGACCGCTTGGTGGCCCAGTCCCGCCAACTGGCGCGCGCACCGCGCTCCTGACGACCGGCGGCGCCAGGGCGAGGGGCGGAAGCAGAGGCAGCGGCGGCGGTGGGGGAGCCGGTGAGGTGAAATCCGGTCGGCTGCTCTCGATCCGCCTGCTGCTCCGGGCCCGCGGCCCGGTGCCCGCCACCGAGCTCGCCGAGCGCCTCGAAGTCTCCGTACGCACCATCCACCGGGGTATCGGGGCGCTCTCGGTCCACCGGGGCATCGAGGCGCTCGCCGTTCACCGGGGCATCGAGGCGCTCGCCGTTCACCGGGGTATCGAGGTGCTCCCCGTTCACCGGGGCATCGAGGCGTTCTCCGTCCGTTCCACCTCCCGCCGCGGCCGCGCCTGCCCGGGGCTCGCACTCGGCACCGCCGACCTCGTGGTGCCGGCCTTCCTGGTCACCGGCTCCGGCACCATCTCCTGATCTCCTGGAACTTCGCAGCCTGACCGGGGGTCGCGACCGGTGCGCGGGGACCGGGCCGCCATGCGCCCGCCGTACGCCCCGCCGGGGCTCGTAGAATCGAGCCCACCATGGCTTACCTCGACCACGCCGCGACCACGCCGATGCTTCCGGAAGCGATCGAGGCGATGACCGCCCAGCTCGCAGTCACCGGCAACGCGTCCTCACTGCACGCCGCCGGGCGCCGGGCCCGCCGCACCGTCGAGGAGTCGAGAGAGACCCTCGCCGATGCCCTCGGCGCACGCCCCAGCGAGGTGGTCTTCACCTCCGGCGGCACCGAGGCCGACAACCTCGCGGTGAAGGGCCTGTACTGGGCCCGCCGCGACGCCGACCCCCGCCGCACCCGGGTGCTGGCCAGCCCCGTCGAGCACCACGCGGTGCTGGACGCCGTCGACTGGCTCGCCGAGCACGAGGGCGCGAACGTCGAATACCTCCCCGTCGACCGGTACGGACGCGTCCACCCGGACGTCCTGCGCGAGGCGATCCTCCGCGACCCCGGCGATGTCGCGATGGTCACCGTGATGTGGGCCAACAACGAGGTCGGCACCGTCATGCCGGTACGCGAACTGGCCGATGTGGCCCGTGAGTTCGATGTGCCGATGCATGCGGACGCGGTGCAGGCCTTCGGGCAGCTGGAGGTCGACTTCGCCCGGTCCGGGCTGGCTGCGATGACGGTCAGTGCGCACAAGATCGGCGGGCCGTTCGGCATCGGTGCGCTGCTGCTCGGCCGCGAATACACCCCCGTGCCCGTGCTCCACGGCGGCGGCCAGGAGCGGCACGTCCGCTCGGGCACCCTCGATGTGCCCGCCATCGCCTCCTTCGCCCTCGCGGGGCGGCTGGCAGCCGACGGACGCGAGGAGTTCGCCCGCGAGATCGGCGGACTCCGCGACGGCCTGGTCGCGGCCGTGCGGGCCGCCGTGCCCGATGCCGTCCTCGGCGGCGACCCGGCTCCCGGCGGCCGGCTCCCGGCCAACGCCCACTTCACCTTCCCCGGCTGCGAGGGCGACTCCCTGCTCCTGCTGCTGGACGCGCAGGGCATCGAATGCTCCACCGGCTCCGCCTGCACCGCCGGGATCGCCCAGCCCAGCCACGTACTGCTGGCCACCGGCACCGACCCGGACCTGGCCCGCGGCACCCTGCGCTTCTCGCTCGGCCACACGTCCACCCAGCAGGACATCGACGAGGTGGCCCGCGCGATCGGACCGGCGGTGGAGCGGGCACGCACGGCGGGACTCAGCTGAATCCGGTGGACCCGGGCCCGTCCGGTGATTCCGGTGGCCCCGTGCCCCGCCAGTGACCGTACGGGCCCCGCGGTCGCTGCTTGTGCCCGGCGGTCATCGCTCGTGCCCGGCGGTCAGCCCTTGTGCCCGGCGGTCGCCCCTTTGCTCGCCGCCCGGACCAGCTTCAGATACCGGTCCCAGTCCCAGTGCTTGCCCGGATCGGTGTGGTCCGTGCCCGGCACCTCCACGTGCCCGATGATGTGCTCCCGGTCCACCGGTATCCCGTACCGCTCGCAGATCTCCGCAGTGAGCCGCGCCGAGGCCCCGTACATCGCCGCCGTGAAGTCCTGCGGCCGGTCCACGAAGCCCTCGTGCTCGATCCCCACACTGCGCTCGTTGTACGACCTGTTCCCCGCGTGGAACGCCACATCCAGCTCACGGATCATCTGCGTCACCTGGCCGTCCTTGCGCACCACGTAGTGCGCCGCCGCTCCGTGCCCCGGGTCCTGGAAGACCTTCACCGCGCTCCCGTAGCTGCCCTGGGTGACATGGATGACGACCCGGTCGATGGTGTAGTCGTCGGGGCGGTCGGCCTTCCGCCAGTTCGCCGACGAGGCCGATATCCACTGGGCCCGCGCGAAATCCACCTCGCCGGGCTTGCGGGGCTTCTCCACCCCGGGCAGCCGCCACCAGACATGCTCCAGCTGGTCCCGCGCCAGCAGGGCCGCGCCCGCGGCCGTGACCGCGGCGCCGATCAGCAGCCCGCGCCGACTGATGCCGTGCCCGGACTTCGCACCGCCGGAGCTCTTGGCGCCCGGTGTCCCCTTGGTCCCCATGTGATCCACAACGCATATCCGAGCGCGTTCGGTTCCCGGCGCCCCGTACTCTGGTGGAGCTATGACTGAGACTTCCCAGCGCCCCCTCCGTGTGCTCGCCGCCATGTCGGGCGGTGTCGACTCCGCCGTCGCCGCGGCCCGCGCCGCCGAGGCGGGCCACGACGTGACCGGTGTGCACCTCGCCCTCTCCGCCAACCCGCAGTCCTTCCGTACCGGAGCGCGCGGCTGTTGCACGATCGAGGACTCCCGCGACGCCCGCCGAGCGGCGGATGTGATCGGCATCCCGTTCTACGTCTGGGACCTGGCGGAACGCTTCCGCGAGGACGTCGTGGACGATTTCATCGCCGAGTACGAGGCGGGGCGCACCCCCAACCCGTGTCTGCGCTGCAACGAGAAGATCAAGTTCGCCGCGCTCCTCGACAAGGCCCTCGCGCTGGGCTTCGACGCGGTCTGCACCGGCCACTACGCCACCGTCGTCCGGGGCGAGGACGGCAGCCGCGAGCTGCACCGCGCCTCCGACATGGCCAAGGACCAGTCGTACGTCCTCGGCGTCCTGGACGAGAAGCAGCTCGCCCACGCGATGTTCCCGCTCGGCGACACCCTCACCACCAAGGACGAGATCCGCGCCGAGGCCGAGCGCCGCGGCCTCGCCGTCGCCAAGAAGCCCGACAGCCACGACATCTGCTTCATCGCCGACGGCGACACCCAGGGCTTCCTGGCGAGCCGGCTCGGCACCGCCGAGGGCGACATCGTCGACGAGTCGGGCACGAAGGTCGGCACCCACGAGGGCGCCTTCGGCTTCACCATCGGCCAGCGCAAGGGCCTGCGCATCGGCCACCCCGCCCCCGACGGCAAGCCGCGCTACGTCCTGGACATCTCCCCGGTCAACAACACGGTGACGGTCGGCCCGGTCGAGTCCCTGGACGTCACCGCCCTCACCGCCATCAAGCCCCGCTGGTGCGGCACCGCCCCGACCGGCCCCGGCACCTACACCGCCCAGCTCCGCGCCCACGGCGGCGAGACCGAGGTCACCGCCGAACTCGTCGACGGCACCCTGCACGTCACCTTCACCGAGCCGGTACGGGGCGTGGCCCCCGGCCAGGCGGTCGTCCTGTACGACGGCACCCGCGTGGTCGGCTCGGCGACGATCGCGACGACGGTGCGGCGGGAGAGGACGACGACGGCTACGTCCGGCTGACCCGCTGGCCTGCCCATGCTGATGAGGAGTTCCGCGGACGACGGTAGCGGGTGATGCTCCCGCGACCCGTAGCCCGCCAAGTCTGCGCTGCCTCTTCCCGCGCCCGGTCGAGCGATTCCTGGCTTCAGTCGGCACCGTCGTACGGCGACTGGGACCTGATCTCGTCCCAGCTCTTCTCCTTGACCTCGTCCTCGCTCAGATGCGGATTGCCGTTGACGGCGTTCACCGCGATCTCGAACGCGTCCTTGACGTACTGCTGTCACGCCCATTGATTTCACCGCCTACCTGCATGATTGCGGGCGGACACCATCCGTAGGCGGTGGGCGTACGTATTGTTTCCTCGCTGGGCACCGGCCGATGATTGGTCGGTGGCATGTTATTCAGGAGGATTTGGGGCCACGCGAGATCGACCCTCCAGGCGCCGGATAATGCTCTCGAAATCAACGAGAGCTTTCATGCAAAATTCTTGGTCTCCCGTGGTGATTTCGTGCGTAATATCGTTGAAATTACTATTACCCCTAATTTTGATTTCATTCGCGACTCGAGAGGGAGTGAGATACCAGTTCCTTTCGGATGTAACCAATGTCCAGTCGACTTGGGTAGGCGCGGCATCTACTTCATGTTCAATTATCTCCGCAACCCCCTCCTGTGGATCCTTGAATCGCCACGCGAGGAAAACAAGTTGCTGGTATCCGTGGAGCGGGTGTCGCTCTGAGGAGAGTTTGAACCAGGCGAGTTCACCGAGCTCGCCGAGAACCTGCATGGAGCGCCGTGCTAGTGATGGCATTCTGATTTCAATCCCGAGCTGATTTCACCACAGGGGACCCGAATACCCGCCATCCGAGATGACAAGCTTCTTCCCCGGATTCGTGAGCCGAATGGCGCGTTCGTAATCCCCGTAAGGGATGGGGTTGGCGCCCATTTCGGGATCGTAGACGTATCGTCCGTCGGTGCATACATCGTGGTACCTAATATCGGCAGAAATCTGCCCACCATTCTGTGGGGTCCTGATCTCGGGGGTGTCATTTGCTGTGGGTCCGAACGGAGAAGGGTCGCGGGCGGCAGAGTTCCGCCTCTGGGAGAGTAGGTATGCGTCCTTGTGATGATCTAATCAGGGGCAATTGATAGCCCAGGGGGAGTCGGATAGCTCCCATGTTGCCGTGCCACTTTCATTATTAGGGCCTGATGGGCCGTAACTCGTGGCTACATTTCCGAACCTGTCACGCATTCGGTCACGCTTGCAATCGTCCGGCCCAATGTGTACTCAGGTCAGAAATACTCGCCTGTCAGGTAGTCGAAGTGCTCTGCTTCCGACCCTCGTAGCGTGTCGCGCTGGATTTGCTGCAAGGGTGCGAGGTCATCGGCTTCAATGAATTCGGTTTCAGTAAGCTCGCTCAAGGCGTGCAATTCGCTTTCCCGGCAGTCTGATTCAGTTTCCAGTGCGGCGATGGAGGACAGTAGTGCAGAAATCACCCGCACCTCCCGGCGGCTGAAGGAGTTTAGCCAGTCGCAGACTGTTTCGGAGGTCTCCTCCCTGACTTCGGGGTCCGAGGAAGCCAGCCCGCGGACAATCAGGACGAGATTTTTATCGCCTACCGTCATGGTTCTTTTCCTTGCTAGCGGATTCTGGTGAATATTTAGAGTCCATTGAACTCATCCGGCCAAATTAAGTGAGTTGCTGCAGCAGCATCGGGGTCATAGCTTGGGCTCCTTGGGTTGTGCACATTCTTGTGGTAAAGATTCCCGAGCATGTCTTGGTATCTGCCCGAGATTTGAATTCTGTATACCTCATTCCATCGTGACGGTGAGTCCAAGGGGACATTAGCGCCTCTATCTGGGCCGTGGAACCTCAGCCACACTCTCCTTTCTTCGGAGTCCCTCCATATGTATTCCAGCCCGTACTGGGCACCCCCATCTGGATCTGGTTTGAGTTCACGGACCCTTGCATGGTCCGGAACCAGGCTCATCGGATCTCGACCTGTCATGTCCCAGGGGCCGGGGCCAGCTGGAGAATCTCCGGCTTTCTCTCCGGGATCAGGACCATGTGACGCTAGCCCCAGGGGTCGATCCCGCTGAACGGGTTTGGGACGTATGCCGCCGGGTTCGGGGCAGGCCTCAGCCCCAGAGGGTCGGAGCTAAGATAACGCGCCGTTTCTGGATCGTAGTGGCGGAAGTAGTTGTAGTGGAGATCGGTTTCTGGGTCGAAGTACTGGCCGGGGAAGCGAAGTGGCGTGTACGCGGTGCTGTCGGTGGCCCATGTTGTGGTGCCCCATAGTGTGCTGCGGGTGTGCCAGGCGAGGGCGCCCGACTCATCGAGTAGATCGGTCGGGCTGCCGATGAGGTCGGTGACGATGCTGAAGAAACGGTCGTCGATTTCGGTCCGAGGGGCGTCCGCGAGGGTGATGCGTTCGGTCTGGGTGAGGGGGCGCAGTCCGTCGTGGTCCCAGGTCAGGGTGATGGGGTTCGGAAGCTGAGGCGAGCGAGTTGTCTGCTCGCACAGCGTCGTGCCGTCCCAGACGAAGGTGGGTCTGTTCCACCACGGTTTCGTTGTCGGCAGCCAGCCGTTGTTTGGCGATTCGACGACCGAGTGGGTCGTATGCGTAGCGCCAGCGCGTGCCGTCAGGAGTAGTGACCGCCGTCAGCCGGTCTTCCGCGTCCCATTCGTAGCGCCAGGTGTCCGGTTTGCGGGAGAGGCGGGTCTTCTGGCGCAGGACGATGCGACCCTGGGCGTCGTGCTCGTAGCGGACGCGGCTGGCGCGGGTGAACCGTGTGCCTGTGTAAGTACGTTCGCCCGTGGCCTCGTGACCGGGATGGCCTACAGGCCACGCTCCTGTGTCTGGTTGCCCGCCTGGTCATAAGCGTAGGTCTCGGTCCAGTGCTTGCCGTCGACCGCAGTCACCCAGCCGACGGGGTCATTCAGTGCTGCGGTGCCGAGTTCAGGACATCGCGCTTGGCCAGCGTCTCCGCTCCGGCTCCTGTGAGCGTGACCTTGCCGGAGTGAACGGTGTCCAGCTGCTCGACCTGCTTGCCGTACCACTCAATGGCGGTCAGCAAGAACCCTGGCGTGGCCGTGCCCGGGCGGCCCACTGCGGAACCCGGGTGCTGGAACACCATGCCCAGCCGTGCCGTCCCCTCAACGCAGCGGACCACGCACACGGCCACGTCGTCTGCCGCGTCGGTAGCGCCCGGCGTCACGGACTCGATGGATTCGATGCTCAGGGCCGCCTTCTCCGGCACGTTATCCAGCACGTCGGTGTGCCTCCTCGACGAAGTGTGCGATCTGCTCGGGGGTGAGCTTGGGAACATCGTATTCAAGGAGCGGATCGATGTCCCCGTTGCCGATCTTGCGTGGCACGTGGATGCCCATCTCGGAGAGGATCTCCCGGGCTACCGCCGATGGCACCTGCGCGGATGCGCGGGACGACAGTTCCGCCGGACTCAGCTCGACCGGCCATTCGGCCTCCCGCGCGATGTACCCCTGGTGGACCGGGACCCCGTCCAGCGCGCCGCGCGGATAGATCTCGACGATGGCGTCGCCGAACCGCTCGGCCTGCGTCGCGAACACGCTGGCGACGCCGGGGTCGGACGAGGTTGGTGTGATGCCGTGCCGCTGCACACCGGGGCTGCCCTCGAAACCTGTGGTGGTTCCGCGGAACAGATGCGGAGGGCACGGTGACAGGCCGAGCGGGTCGGTCCAGGTGTGCGGATTCAGGACATACGTCGACGGGTTCGGCGCCGGGACGAGGCCGAGCGGGTCCGGGGTGAGGTATCGGGCCGCCTCCGGATCGTAATGCCGGAAGTAGTTGTAGTGCAGCCCTGTCTCAGGGTCGTAGTACTGGCCGGGGAAGCGCAGTGGCGTGTACGCGGTGCTGTCAGATGCCCATGTGGTGGTACCCCACAGGGTCCGGCGGCTGCGCCAGGCAATACCGCCTTGCTCGTCCACGAGTTCGCAGGGCGTGCCGACGAGGTCGGTGACGATGGCGAAGAAGCGTTCGTCGACCGTGGTCTGCGGGGTGTCGCCCGTGAGGATGCGTTCTGTCTGGGTCAGTGGGTGGTAGCCCTGGTGGTCCCAGGTGAGGACGATCGGATTGGGCAGGGTGTCCGTGCGGGTGAGCTGTTCGCACAGGGTTGTGCCGTCCCAGGTGAAGGACACTTCTTCCGTCACCGATTCGTTGTCGGCGGCGGACAGACGCTGTTTTGCGATGCGGCGGCCGAGTGGGTCGTAGAGGTAGCGCCAGCGGGTGCCGTCGGGTGTGGTGACGGAGGTCAGGCGATCTTCGGCATCCCATTCATAGCGCCAGGTGTCCGGTTTGCGGGAGAGGCGGGTCTTCTGGCGCAGGACGATGCGGCCCTGGGGGTCGTGCTCGTAGCGGACGTGGCCGGCGTCGGTGATGCGGGTGCCGGTGTAGGTGCGCGGTCCTGTCGCTTCCTGGCCGGGGTGAGTGGTGGGCCAGGAGGCGTGAATCTGGTTGCCCGCTTCATCGTACGCGTATGTCTCTGACCAGCCTGCCGCGCGGACGGCCGTGACGCGCCCTGCCGCATCCAGGTCGAAGCGGCGGTGGCCCGAGAGTTGGTCTTCGATGCCGATCAGGTTGCCGTCGGCGCGGTAGGTGAAGGTGCGGTGCTGCACGCTGTGGCCGTGGGCCGTTGTCTGCTGGCCGGTCAGGCGGCCCATGGTGTCGAAGTCGTGGGTCAGGTTGATCGTCTCGCCGACGTGGCGGGCGATCTCCCGTCCGGCGGCGTCGTGGGCGAATGACAGCGTGCGGCCCGCGGTGATGAGCGCGGTGCGTCGACCGGCGGCGTCGTACTGATATTCGCTCACCGCTCCGGACGGCGTCGTGCGGGAGACCTGTCGGCCGAGAGCGTCGTGGTTGTAGGTGAGCGTGCGGCCATTCACGGTCTCGGACCTGAGGCGCCCGTACCGGTCGCGCAGCCGGGTCAGGGTCGCGTCAGGGCCGGTGGCCACGGCGAGCTGGTCGAAGATGTCGTACTCGAACGTGGTGATCGCGCCGTCCGCGTCCTTGCGGAGGAGCCGACCCAGTTCGTTGTGCTCGTACCGGATGGTCTGGCCGAGGCCGTTGGTGCGGGCGGTCAGCCGCCCGACGCTGTCGTGCGTGTAGGTGAGCGTTCGGTCGTCGAAGTCTGTCTCGGAGGTGAGGCGGCCTGCTGCGTCGTACGTGTAACTCCAATTCAGGCCCTGCGGGTTGGTGACCAGGGTTAGGTTCAGGTTGGCGTCGTAGGTGAACTCGTGACGCACACCGTCCGGCCCTGTGCGCGCGGTCAGCAGATCGAAATCCGTGTACTCGAAGCTGCTGACCCTGCCCGTGGCGTCGGTATGGGACAGGCAGTTGCCTTCGCCGTCGTAGGACCAGGACTGTTCGGTGCCGTCCGGGGCGATACGCCGGGTGAGTCGTCCTTCGACTGTCCATTCCAGCCGGGTGGTCGCTCCCAGAGCGTCGACGAGGGCTGTCGGGCGGCCGAACGCGTCACGCTCCCAGCGCGTTGCCGCACCGAGCGGGTCGCTGATCTCCACCGGGAGCCCGGCCTGGTTGCTGCGTATGCGCGTGGTGTGGCCGAGGGGGTCGGTCACCGAGGTGAGATGGCCCGCTTCGCTGTAGGTGAACTGCGTGGTGACACGCGACGCGTCGGTGACCGAGGTGCGGTTGCCGCGCTCGTCGTAGGACTGGCGAACGACCATGCCGTCGGCACCCGTCACCTTGACCGGCAGGCCGAGAACGTTGTACTCGGCGGTGGACCGGCGGCCGTCCGCGCGGGTCACCGAGGTCAGGTGGCCCGCATGGTTGTACGTGCAGCGGGTGGTGTGCCCGAGCGCGTCGGTGTGCGAAAGCAGGCGGTTGTGGCGGTCGTACTCGCTTCGGGTGGTGGCTCCCAGGGGGGAGGTCTCGGCAACGACCTGGGCCCGTTCATTGATCACATAACGGGTGGTGTGGCCGAGCGCGTCGGTCACAGCGGCGGTGCGCAGGCCGTCTTCCGGGTCGGCGTCGTCGTACGCGAACGTCGCGTTCAGGTGTCCGTTGGCACCGGACTGGGCGATGCAGCGGTCGCGCTCGTCGTAGACGTAGTCGAAGCGGCTGCCATTGGTGTCGGTCCAGGACGTGATCCGGCCGTGTACGTCGTAATCGAAGCGCAGCGGGCGGCCCGAGGAGTTCGTGACTTCGGTGAGATGACCGCCGGTGTAGCCGTAGCGGAGGATCTCCTGATCCGTGCCGTCCGCCGCCCCTCCGACCAGGTGCAGGGCAGATATTCGGCCCTCGTGGGTGGTCAGCTTCAGCTGGTAGCCGCCGCTGTGGACGATGAAGGTCGGGGCGCCGGTAGCGTCGTACTCGAAGGCGATCCAGTTGCCGTTACGGTCGTCCAGCTGGGTGAGCAGCGCCAGATCGTCGCTGTGGGTGGTGAAGTGCCGGACCCGGCCGCTGTCCGGGTCGGTGACCGTGTAGTCCCCGTCGGTGGCACGGTCCAGTGGCCAGCGGCGGCCGTGGGTGGGCATCACTGGGACGCCCGGGGCGGGGTGCGGATAGGCGAGCAGGCTCCCGTCGTCGCAGACGAAGATCACGCCCTGGGAGTCGATCTCCAGGCGCTGGTCGACGGTGCTGGCCCAGGCCGGTCCGAACCAGCGGCCCGCGCGGTAGGACGACTCGAAGGACCGCTGGAAGATCAGGGGCAGAGACCCGGGCAGTGCGATGTCTGTCTGGGGCAGCACCATGTGGCCGGTGGCGACATCGACCGGGTCCTGCACGCACTTCTTGTCCTCGGGACCTCTCGACACTTCGTCCGGCTTCTCTTCGACACTGTGCCGTGCTGTCCCAGGACCGTCCGCCCTCGAAGGCGTGTGGTGTTTCAACCCACGCCCCGCTGCGGTTGCCGCACCGTCCTTCACTCCAACGCGAAGCAGGGACTTGCCTGCGCCGGCCCCCTTCGTGCCGATGAGTTCCGGTACCAGCCGACCGACGAACTCGCTGGGGTCCGCCTTCACCGACTCCCACGCGCCTTTCAGCGCCCGGTCGGGGTGGGCCGCGGTGGAAGCCAGCCCGGCCAGCGTCATGCTGACGCTCTTGTAGTACTCGGCCGGGTGCGTGAGGTTGTACGGGTCGCGCGGGTCGATCGAGCGGACGAAGTTCGTGATGCCGACGGCGCCCTTCACGACGCCGCCGGTGAAGTGCGTCGCCTCCACACCCTGCCCGACCGCGAAATCCGCAAGGTTGAACGTTGCCCGCTCGGTCGCGGACGGCAGCGGCGGCGCATGCTCCAGCGCCGCCGCGACCAGCTTCTGCGCCGTGCCGGCCGCTTCGTCGCGCTGACTGCGGGCATCGGCCAGGATCTCCTGCGCACGGTCCCGATGGGCCGTGCCGGGGTCCACGAACTCACCCGGCCGGGGCAGTGGGTCCTTGCTGCCGTACGCCTCCTTGTAGGCGTCGACCTGCTTGTTGTACGCGGTGACCGCCGACCGGGAGGCCTGCTCGCCCGCGCGATAGAGCTCGATTGCCTCCTGCGCCTTGCCCTGCGCCCACGTCACGGTCGTGGCATACGTCTCCAAAGCCCTGGCCGCCTCGTCGAAGGCGTCCGAGGCTCGCATCCAGTTGGTGGGGACGGTCGTGAACTTCTCCCGGAACGCGTCCGCCGCCACGCCCTTCCACCGGCTGGAGTCCAGGGCTTTCATGCCCCGGCTGACCAGGTCGAACGCACCCTTGAAGTCCCGTAGGTTCTGCACGCTCGCGCTGATCTTCGCCACGTTGCCGTGAATCAGCTCGTTCGCCTGCTCGCTCTGGCCGAGCTGCTGCTCACCGACCTTCGCGCCCAGAGAGGAAGCCGCACGGTCGCCCCAGTCCTCGACGATGTCCGCCATCGCGCTCTGGTTGATGTGCTCAAGCCCGTCGCCGACCTTGTCCGTCGCCCAGTCGACCCCCTCGCCGACCTTCCTCTTCCCCTCCTCCCAGCCGTCCTCCAGCTTGCCGAGACCCTTCTCCGCCCATGCACCCCAGTCCGGCATCAGCGATCCCCCCAATTCGGCTGTTGCGCCTGCCTGACGGCCTCGTCCGACGGGTCGAATGTCCTACGGGCCTGCTCGTCGGCCGCCTCACGCACCTCGGGCGAGATCACCCCGGAATTGCGCATCGAGTCGAGCATCCCGTCCTGCACGTCGTACCCCGTGTCCCGCCAGGTCTGCCCCACCTCCTCCCGCGCCCGGTCGAACGATTCCTGGCTCCAGTCGGCACCGTCGTACGGCGACTGGGACTTGATCTCGTCCCAGCTCTTCTCCTTGACCTCGTCCTCGCTCAGATGCGGATTGCCGTTGACGGCGTTCACCGCGATCTTGAACGTGTCCTTGACGTACTGCTCCTGCTCCTGCATCGCCCCCGCCGACAACCCCACCCCGGCCGCGAAACTGTTGCCCCATGCCATCAGCCCCCGCACGCCCCACTCCCACCGCTCGCAGAACGCCTCGAACCCCGCCGCGAGCCCCTCATGCCCCAACTCCAGCCCCGACAGGGCCAGAACCGAAAAGCTACGCCCCGCCGCCGCCTCGCCGATCAGTCCGAGGTCCTTCAACTCGCCGTGCGCCTTGTCGATCCCCTGCGCGATCAGTGCCAGCGCCTCCGGCGGAACCTCCAGATCCGGCTGCTGCCCCCCGCTCACGCCGACTCCCCGAGATCCACCGCGACCGCCTCCGGCACGACCCCCGCCACCGGCGGGAACAACATCCCGTCCTCGCTACCTGCGTCCAGCGCGACCCCCGCCGGTCCCGGCAGCATCGGCACCATTACATCGAGCAGCCGGGCACCCAGAATCGTCCGGTACGTCCACTCCCTGCCGGCGTCGCCCTGTGCGTAGGCAAACCGGGCCAGCGCCTCCTCGTCCGAGAACGCGCAGATCCACCGCACGCCGTTCCGATCTGCCGACCACAGACTCCCCGACGCGTCGAACGGGACCAGCACCGCCGTACGACGGAACTCGCCCAGCAACACCGCGAACTCCCGGCGTGCGGCAACCAGCGGATCGTTCGCGACATCGGGTCTCGACGTGGAAACCTCTGGAGCTTTCGGCGCTGGTGGTGTCACCGGACCGGCCAAGTCGGCCAGCCGTAGCGGTCGTTGTTGGTTCGATGCCGTGTCCCCACCTGTGGTCATGGGTGAGACCATCACATGCTCAAATTTTCGACTGCAATGCGATGCCGTCCACTGACCGAAAAGCGACGGATGCGGTCGAGCAACAGGCGCGGACGTCTCTCGTTCAGCCGAGGCCAGGGTCGCTGGCCTTCACTGCGAGCACAAGCGCACGGAGTGCGGCTCGGTTCGTCGTGACAATGTGCTCCGGGCTTTCGCTCTCGCGCATCGCGATCCCTGTGCCCTCTGCTGCGGCAACCTCGACGCAGTTGTTCCCTCCTGCGTCGGAGAACGACGACTTCTGCCAGTGCAGGCCGGACACGTGAGACACCTCTACAACTCTTCGAGGACCGAGCGGATGAAGTCCCTGGACTCGACGGGAGTCAACGCCACCTTTTCGACCATGTCCAGCCTGGTACGGAAGTTCGCCAGCTGCGTGGGGGAGTCGATGAAGACGGCTCCGGTGGGCGAGTCCAACTGCACCGTGTCCAGATGCTGATTGGGAGCCTCTGCGTACAGGACGGATGAGTCGCCGAGGAGCGGGAAACCGCCGGCTGCGAACGGGATGACGCGCAGCGTGACATTGGGGCGTTCACTTGCATC
The DNA here is from genome assembly GCF_053594575.1 of Streptomyces sp. NPDC001880. Classification (NCBI taxonomy): domain Bacteria; kingdom Bacillati; phylum Actinomycetota; class Actinomycetes; order Kitasatosporales; family Streptomycetaceae; genus Streptomyces; species Streptomyces sp. NPDC001880. Next base: position 24,679 of record NZ_JBSFET010000052.1, on the reverse strand, counting down.
CAGCAGGTGCAGAAGCTGAGCGCGTGTGACACCGAGGCCTCCGATCTGCATCCTGATCGCGGCTTCGTGGATCACGCCGGTGTAGGGGATCGGCTGCTCTCCGGTGACCACTGACTGGCGGGCCAAGCGGTGCGCCACGCGTAGCTCGATTTCGAGGCGTGGCATGGCCGGGACGAAGAGTTCGAAAATCGCGCGTGCATGGTCCTCGGTATGAAAAAGGCCAGGAAGGTGTGCGATCTGGACGGTTCGTAGGCGCACGGCGTAGTGCTCAAGGGCCGATACGTCCAGAAAGCCTGGCGGGATCTTGCCCCGATACTCCTCCCACCAGCCTGACTTCCGTCCGCCGGTCAGCCCGGCAAGTGCGTCGATAAGGGAGGAGTCGTTGCACTCGTAGATGCTGGCGAGTCGACGCAGGCGCTCTTCGCTGATGCCGAAGCGGCCGGCTTCCACGTTGGAGATGACCGTGCGGTCAGTGCCCAGGAGATCGGCCGCTGCAGGGGCGGTCAGTCCTGCCCCTTCGCGTAGCCGCCGAAGCTCGATGCCGAATCGACGCTGCAGGATGGTTGGGGTTTGTCGCGGTGCCATGCGCCCTCTCCTTGGTTCGCGCACAGTGTGCCTATTCAGAGCACGACGTTCCACCGGGTGTGGGAAGTTAACTCTTCGGAGTGACTTGGTAGCACCGTTATGAGTTTTCCTCTTACTCTGTGATGCGTGCCACTCGCGCAGTCGATGACGGAAGCGCACCGATCCACCCCGCCCGCCCGGGAAGGAGGGGCCCGGACCGGCATTGCCACCGCCGTCCACACCGCAACCAGGTGTGGCGCACGTCCACTTGAGACCACTCGCACGCACCCCAGGAGGTGCCCGTGAGGACCGAAGAAACCCCCTACATCCCTGACGCCCACCAACACCCCGCCCCCATTCCCTTCGCCGAACCCTGGCAGTACGAACTCGCCTTCCCCTGCGACCCGCGTAGCCCCCGCATCGCGCGTACGACCCTCCGCGCCATCCTCGGCGCCCACGAGCTGACCGAACTCAGCTACCGCGCCGAGCTGTTGACGTCCGAGCTGACCACCAACTCCGTACGGCACACCAAGGGACCGGCCGCCGTGCGGCTTCAGTGGAGGCACCCGGTGCTCCGGATCAGTGTCTGGGACATGAGCCCGGACCTGCCCAAGCCATACGCCCCGCCCGTCGCCGCCCACGCCGAAGCCGGGCGGGGCATGGCCATCCTCGAACTCGTCGCGGACCGATGGGGCGGGTGCGCCATAGGGGAAGGGGCACTCGGGCCGGGCGGCAAGACCGTCTGGTTCGAGCTCGCGCTCGGTGTCTGAGCCGTCGCTCCGGCGGCGCCCCGCGCAGTCACGTCCGACCCCCGTACGGGCGGGACCGCGCGGAGCGGGTCTTGGGGTCAGGAAGCCTGACGCAGGGGTACAGACCTGGCAAAGAACTCCGTGAGGACCGGGGCCACCGCCTGCGGGGCCAGGTCGCGGGTCTGGCCCGTCAAGGTGCGGTGGCGGGCCCGGGGGAGTGCCTCCGCCAGGTCGCGGGTCGACAGACGTGCGCCGGTGGGGCTGGAGCCGCCGCAGATCACCAGGGTGCGGGCCGTGACGGAGGCGAACCGGGCGGCCGGGATCGCGCCGTTGCCGAGCAGCGCGTTGTCGTACGCGAGGGTGTGGGCCATCGCCACCAGGTCGTTCCACAGCGGGGCGCGGCGCATCCGGGCGATCATGTCGGCCGGCACGCCCGTCACGGAGAGGAACAGTTCCACGGCTCCCACGCGGTCCCCGGCGGACAGCAGCCGGTGCAGGCGCGAGGTGCAGCACGCCTTGTACCGCAGGCCCGCCGCGCTCGGCGTGTAGGGCGGTTCGTACACCGCCAGCAGGTCCACGGGGAGGCCTGCGGCCTGCGCCTCCAGGGCCAGTGCGCCGCCGGCTCCCGTGCCGAACACCGAGGCCCGGCCGCCCACCGCGGTGACCAGCGTGGCCAGGTCCTCGATCTCGCGTTCCACCGCGTACGGGCCGCTGTCGCCGCTGGAGCCGCGGCCGCGTCTGTCGTACGTGACGACGTGGAAGTGCGGCGCGAGCAGGCGCGCCAGCGGCGCCTCGGTCGCCGCCGTGCCCAGCGAGCCGCCCACCAGGATCACCGGCGGCCCTTCACCCCGGTGCCGGTACGCGATCACGGTGCCGTCGCGGGAGAGAATCTTGTCCATGCGAGGGTGGACCGCCGGGCGCGGGAAAACTCATCGCTCCCGCCGAAGTTTTTTGAAGTTCTTCGAAGTCGCCGGTCGGAGGCGTTCTTGACGGTCAGTCGTTGACTGTCTCGGTGTCGTAGAAGCAGAAGTGGTCCTTGATCGCGGCGACTTCGGGCTTCGGGTCCGGGTAGGACCACACGAGGTCCGTGGCGTCCGGCAGCGACCAGTAGGAGGCATCTCCCTTGAACGGGCAGTGGGTTCGGGTGTCCGAGGCCGTGAGAAGTTCCGTACGGATGTCCTCGGGCGGCAGGTAGTAGCGGACCGGGCAGCCCGTCTCGCGCAGGACGAGCGGGCGCCGGCTCTCGGCGAGCACCTGTCCGGCGCGGACCACCCGTACATGCTCGGTGCCGGGCTCGACCGTGATGCGGTGTCCTGGTGACGTAGTCATGCAAGGGTCAGCGGTTTCACGGGCCGATTTCTTCCCCTGTTCCTCCGCGGTGGCCGGTCGTGCCAGTGGTGGCCCTTACGGTTGCTCCATGAAGATCTGCGTATTCCTCTCAGCCGCCGACCTCGACGAGCGCTACACCCAGCCTGCCCGTGAATTCGCCGAGCTGATCGGCAAGGGCGGACACACCCTGGTCTGGGGCGGCTCGGAGAGCGGGCTGATGAAGGTCGTCGCCGACGGGGTGCAGAAGTCGGGCGGGCGGCTGGTGGGGGTGTCAGTGGACTTCCTGGCCGCGAAGGCGCGGGCCGATGCGGACGAGATGGTGATCGCGCGCGATCTCGCCGAGCGCAAGGCGCTGCTCCTGGAGAAGGCCGACGCGGTCGTGATCATGGTGGGCGGCACCGGGACGCTCGACGAGGCGACCGAGATCCTGGAGCTGAAGAAGCACGGCAAGCACGACAAGCCGGTCGTCCTGCTCAACACGGCGGGCTTCTACGACGGGCTGCGCCAGCAGTTCCAGCGCATGGAGGACGAGGGCTTCCTGCCCGTCCCGCTGGTCGACCTGGTGTTCTTCGCCAAGGACGGCGTGGGCGCCCTGGCCTACCTGGAGGAGTGGTCCGGCCTGCGGTGACGGGGCGCCGGGGTGCGATCATGAGGGCATGCCCACTCATGTCATCACCGGTGCCGGCTCCGGCATCGGAGCCGCTGTCACCCGCCGTCTTCTGGAGCGCGGTGACGAGACCGTGCTGCTGGCCCGCGACGCGGGCCGTGCCAAGGAGCTGGCCGGGATGTACCCCGGCGCCCGCACGCTCGTCGGTGATCTCGCCAATCCGGACCGGCTCTCGTGGGCGTTCGCCCAGCAGGCGATGCCGGAGCGGGTCGACTCGCTGCTGCACATCGCGGGCGTCGTGGAGCTCGGCAAGGTCGGTGACCTCACACCCAAGGCCTGGCACTTCCAGCTCAACGCCAACCTGGTCGCCCCCGCCGAGCTCACCCGGCTCCTGCTGCCGCAGCTGCGCGTCGCCCAGGGCCATGTGCTCTTCGTGAACTCGGGCGCCGGCCTCGCCGCGCACGCCGAGTGGAGCGCGTACGCCGCGAGCAAGCACGGCCTGAAGGCCCTCGCCGACTCGCTGCGCCACGAGGAGCACGCCAACGGCGTCCGGGTCACCTCCGTCTACCCGGGGCGCACCGCCAGCCCCATGCAGGCCAAGGTCCACCGGCAGGAGGGCAAGGAGTACGACCCCTCCCGCTGGATCGACCCGGAGTCGGTGGCCACCACGATCCTGATGGCGCTCGACCTGCCGCGTGACGCCGAGGTCAACGACCTCACGGTGCGCCCCGGGCGCTGACCCCCCGCGCGCCCGCCGGGGATCACGGGACAGCCCTTAGGCTTCCCGCGTGAGCGAGAAGAGCAAGTTCAGCGGTTGCCCGGCCAGTGGAATCGGGTCCATGCCCGGGGGAGACGCACGGGAGGCGGCGAAGACCGTCACCGGCTCCTTCGGGGGCGGCGAAGGTCTGCCGTACCTGGCGGAACTGCCCGCCCGCGGGCCCGGTGCGGACATGATCGGGCGGACCATCGGGCTGCTCGTCGACCTGTACGCGCATGTCGAGCCCAGTGGCTGGCGGATCAGCGACCGGCCCGGACGCGACACCCGGCGGGCCAGGTCCTGGCTCGGCGAGGACCTCGACGCCCTGGAGGAGTTCACCCAGGGGTACCAGGGACCGCTCAAGGTCCAGGCCGTCGGGCCCTGGACGCTGGCCGCCGCACTGGAACGCCGGGGCGGCGAGGCCGCGCTCGGCGACCCGGGGGCCTGCCGCGACCTGGCGGGCTCACTGGCGGAGGGACTGCGCGCCCATCTCGCGGAGGTACGCCGCAGGGTGCCCGGCGCCCAAGTGATTCTCCAGCTCGACGAGCCGTCGCTGACCGGCGTGCTGCGCGGGCGGATCAGGACGGCCAGCGGCTACCGCACCTACCGGGCCGTGGACCGCCAGGTCGTGGAGGGCACCCTGCGCGACGTCCTGGCGGCGGGCGGGGACGCGGCGACGCTCGTGCACAGCTGCGCGCCCGACGTACCGTTCGCGCTGCTGCGCCGGGCCGGGGCCGACGGCATCTCGTTCGACTTCTCGTTGCTCACCGAGCGTGAGGAGGACGCGATCGGGGAGGCCGTCGAGGCCGGCACCCAGCTCTTCCTCGGAGTGGTACCGGGCACCGACCCGGCCTCGGGCGGATTGTCGGACCCGGGCGGTAGCGTCATGGGTGTCAGGACGCTGTGGCGCAGGCTGGGGCTGAATCCGGGGACTCTTACGGAGTCCGTGGTGATCACCCCGTCGTGCGGGCTCGCGGGTGCCTCGCCCGCGTACGCGCGCGCCGCGCTCGCCCACTGCGCCCGGGCCGCGAGGTCGCTCGCAGACAACCCTGAGTAACGGGGCAACGGGTAACGGGAGGACGAGACGATGGCCGGCGAACAGCAGACGGCGATGCCCGCACAGGTCCAGGAGCAGCACGCGCTCCTGGCCGAGCAGGTCGAGGAGCACCGCTTCCGGTACTACGTGAACGACCAGCCGGTCGTCAGCGACGCCGAGTTCGACCGGCTGATGCGCGAGCTGGAGGCGCTGGAGGAGGCCTATCCGCAGCTGCGCACGCCGGATTCGCCGACGCAGAAGGTCGCGGGCCCGTACCGGACGGAATTCACCTCCGTCGAGCACCGCGAGCGGATGCTCTCGCTGGACAACGCCTTCGACGACCTGGAGCTGGCCGCCTGGGGCGAGCGGATCGCCAAGGAGGTCGGCACCACCGACTACCACTTCCTGTGCGAGCCGAAGATCGACGGTCTGGCGGTCAGCCTCACCTACGAGCACGGGCGGCTGACCCGGGCCGCCACCCGCGGCGACGGCCGCACCGGCGAGGACATCACCCCCAACGTCCGTACGATCGCCGAGATCCCGCACCGGCTGAAGGGCGACCGCGTCCCGGCGCTGGTCGAGATCCGCGGTGAGGTCTTCTTCCCGATGGAGGCCTTCGAGGAGCTGAACGCCCGGCTCGTCGAGGCCGACGACAAACCGTTCGCCAATCCGCGCAATGCGGCGGCGGGTTCGCTGCGACAGAAGGACCCGAAGGTCACCGCCACCCGCCCGCTGCACATGGTGGTGCACGGCATCGGTGCCCGCGAGGGCTTCGACATCGACTGCCTCTCGCACGCCTACGAGCTGCTGCGCGAATGGGGCCTGCCCACCGCCAAGTACAACAAGGTGGTGGATTCCCTCGACGGGGTGCGGGAGTTCATCAGGTACTTCGGTGAGAACCGGCACTCCGTGGAGCACGAGATCGACGGAGTCGTCGTCAAGCTCGACGAGATCCCGCTCCAGGGCCGGCTCGGCTCCACCTCGCGCGCCCCGCGCTGGGCGATCGCCTGGAAGTACGCCCCGGAGGAGGTCAACACCAAGCTGGTCAACATCCGGGTCGGCGTCGGCCGGACCGGCCGGGTCACGCCGTACGCCCAGGTCGAGCCGGTCGAAGTGGCGGGCTCCGAGGTGGAGTTCGCCACCCTGCACAACCAGAACGTGGTAAAGGCGAAGGGCGTCCTGATCGGGGACACGGTGGTGCTCCGCAAGGCGGGCGACGTGATCCCGGAGATTCTCGGCCCGGTCGTCGACCTCCGCGACGGCACCGAGCAGGCGTTCGTCATGCCGGCCGAATGCCCCGAGTGCGGCACGGAGCTCAAGCCCATGAAGGAGGCGGACGTCGACGTCCGCTGTCCCAACGCCCGTTCCTGCCCAGCCCAGTTGCGGGAGCGTCTCGCCTATCTCGCGGGCCGCAAGTGCCTGGACATCGACCACTTCGGCTATGTCGCCGCCGCGGCCCTGACCAAGCCGCTGGAGCCCACCGAGCCGCCGCTGCGCGACGAGGGCGATCTTTTCGGGCTGACCGTCGAGGAGCTGCTGCCGATCCGGGCCTATGTCCGGGACCAGGACAGCGGGCTGCCCAAGCGCGACCCGAAGACCGGCGAGGAGAAGACCGCCTGGGTCTTCGCCAACCAGCAGGGCGAGCCGAAGAAGAACGCCCTCGCCATGCTCGACGCCATCGCCGCGGCCAAGGAGGCGCCGCTCGCCCGGATCCTCACCGGGCTGTCCATCCGGCACGTGGGACCGATCGCGGCCGCGGCGCTGGCCCGTCAGTTCCGCTCCATCGACCGGATCGACGAGGCGACCGAGCAGGAGCTGGTCGAGGCCGACGGGGTCGGGGCCATCATCGCCACATCGGTGAAGCAGTGGCTCGCCGAGGACTGGCACCGCGAGATCCTGCGCAAGTGGCGGGAGGCCGGGGTCCGGATGGCCGATGAGGAGGCGGGGGAGGAAACGGGGCCGCGCCCGCTCGAAGGGCTCACCGTCGTCGTCACCGGCACGCTGGCCGGCCACACCAGGGATGGCGCGAAAGAGGCGCTCCAGAGCCGCGGAGCGAAGGTGACAGGTTCCGTTTCGAAGAAGACCTCCTTCGTGGTCGTCGGTGACAACCCCGGTTCGAAGTACGAAAAGGCCATGCAGTTGAAGGTGCCGGTGCTGGACGAGGACGGCTTCGCCGTACTGCTCGAACAAGGTCCGGATGCGGCACGTGAGGCGGCCGTTCCGGTGGGGGAACCGGCGGAATAGGACAGATCCCTGTCATGGACCGGCGGCACGGGGTGGGGACTTGGCACAGGACGGCTCGGTGGCCACAGGACGAACAAGGAGGCGGGTGAGGGGCGCAGCCGGACAGACGGGGGCAAGTCCTTCGCGTGGTGTCCGGTTCACCCGGTCGGCGCATAGCAGATGCTGACGGATGGTCGGTTCGCATTCGGGCAAGAGCGTCAGAGCGCTGCCCGTAGATGCCTTCCGCGCCCTACTGTTGAGACGTGCACCTGCCGTGCCCGGTCGCGGGGTGGGAAACCGGGTCGTGGCGGCGTGGAACGGAACCATCGGGTGACATCGGCACCGCCGGCTGTGAGAGGGACGGAATGAAACCGACCGAGAGCGCCGCACCGGTGTCGCGGCTGCAAGGTTTCGTCGGCCTCACGCCAAAAGTGGGTGCCGTTGTCATCGCGATCGCCGTTGTGCAGATCGCGACCGGTTTCTACCTGACCGTGAGCGAAGGGCACGCGCTCTTCCCCGATGGCAGAGCCGGCTGGTCCCTCGCCGTCCTGACCGGGATCATCGTCGGCCATCTCGTCGCGCTCGGACGCGACCGCTGGTGGGGAGGCACCGGTTCCGGTGCCTCCCTCACCCTGGCCGTGCTGCTGCTCTACGGCTGGGTGCCCGCCGGACTGGTCAGCCTGGTCGTCGTCGTCCTCGTCGGCGTCGCCCGCAGACACCGCTGGTGGCTGGGGCTGCTGCACGGCGCGGTGGACATCCTGGGGATAGGCGCGGCGGCTCTGGTGCTCGCCGCGTTCGGCGAGGCGCAGACCGTCGAATCACCGTGGCAGCCACTCGACTGGGGCATCGACGCCGCCCCGGAGGTCCTCCTGGCCGCCTCCGCCTATCTCCTGGTCACCCGGGCCCTGCTGTGGTACGCCCGGACCCCCCAGGGCGGCGGACTGTCGACCGTCTCCCGCACCGCCCTGCTGCGCCAGGGCCTGGTCGCGGTCGCCCTGCTCGGCATCGCACCGCTGATCTGCGTCGTCGCGATGGTCGCCCCCCTGCTCCTGCCGCTCTTCGCGGTCCCGCTGATCGCGCTGGATTCCGCCCTCTGGATCGCCCGTGCCCGAGCCGAGGAGCAGTTGCGCGACCCGCTGACCGGACTGCCCAACCGGCAGTGGCTGCTGGAGCGCACCTGGTCGGCCCTGGAGGACGCCGAATCCGTCGGTGCCAGATCCGCTCTGGTCCTGATCGACCTCGACCGTTTCCGCGCGGTCAATGACACCCTCGGCCATCTGGCGGGGGACCGGCTGCTGTTGCAGATAGCGGAGCGTCTCCGGCTCGCGCTGCCCCGGGGCGCGGAGGCCGCGCGGCTCGGCGGCGACGAGTTCGCGGTGCTCCTGCCGACCGCCGACTCCACCACCAGCGCCCAGCGGGTCGCCCGTCATCTCGTCGCCGAGCTTTCCTCCCCGCTGGATCTCGACGGTCTGACCCTGGTGCTGGAGGCCAGCGCCGGAGTCGCCGTCTACCCGGACCACGCGCTGGACGCCGAAGGACTGCTCCGGCGCACGGACATCGCGATGTACCAGGCCAAGCGGGACCGTACGGGCGTCGAGGTCTACGAGTCGAAGCGGGACAGCAACACCCCGGACCGGCTCGGGCTCCTGGGCGATCTGCGCCGCGCGCTGGACGCCGGCGAGGTCGAGCTCCACTACCAGCCGAAGGTCCGCTTCGACGGCAAGGTGGCCGGCCTCGAAGCCCTGGTGCGCTGGGTGCACCCGGAGCGCGGCAGGGTCCCCCCGGACGAGTTCATCGCCATCGCCGAGTCGTCCGGCCTGATGCCGCACCTCACGGAGTACGTCCTGGAGACGGCGCTGGCCCAGGTCGCCCGGTGGCGGGCGCAGGGCCTGTTCGTCCCGGTCGCCGTCAATGTCTCCCCGCGCGATGTCCACACCCCCGGGTTCGCGGGCGGCGTCGCGGCCCGGCTCGCCCGGCACGGCGTCCCGGCCGGGGCACTGCAGCTGGAAATAACGGAACACGTGCTGCTGGAGGACCCGCAGCGCGCCGCCGACACCCTCGCCGGACTGACCGGGCACGGCGTGAAGATGTCCCTCGACGACTTCGGTACGGGGTACTCCTCACTCGTCCATCTGCGACGGCTTCCGGTCAGCGAGCTGAAGATCGACCGCTCGTTCGTCGCCCGGCTGGCCGTGGACAACGAGGACGCGGAGATCGTCCGCTGCACGATCGACCTGGCCCACTCGCTCGGTCTGCTGGTCGTCGCGGAAGGCGTCGAGGACGACGAGACCTGGGAGCGGCTGCGGGATCTGCGCTGCGACGCGGTGCAGGGATGGCTGGTCGCCGCGGCGATGCCGCCGCAGGAGACCACGGCCTGGCTGCGGGCGCGGGGCCGGCACGGCTGGCGGCGGCCGGCCGAGCTGGCGGCAGCGGCAGCCGCCGCGGCGGCAGCGGCCGGTGCGCCGCCGGAGCTGGAGCAGCGGCCACCCAACCGGGCGGTCGATTCGCGGCCCGCGACGACCTGAGCCGGCAGGCGACCTGAGCCAGCAGGGGCCACCGGGGCCCGCGCCCGGTGGCCTTTCGTCCTCGGGCGCGAGGCAGGGCCGAAGGTGGCGAGGGAGCCGGAAATCCTCGTCCGACCAGGGTGTTCGCCCGGGTGGCGGGAGTGGTGGCGGGCGACCCCATAGGATTGGGAGTCGGCGGCACATTTCCACCTGCCGCGCGACGCCTGGCACGCACGCTCGCCGCGTTGCCGAATCGCCCACGTGGCTCCGCCACGAGGGCGCTCCGGCGCCTTGCGATCGCACGCACCGGACGCCGCGCGGCCCGTCCTTCGGACGGACGGTGGAAATGTGCCGCCGGCCCCCGGCCAAAACCACACACCAACCCCTGAGGATCGCTGCATGCCTGGCATCACGCGCGAGGAGGTCGCCCACCTCGCCCGGCTGGCGCGTCTGGAGCTGAAGGGCGAAGAGCTCGATCACTTCGCCGGTCAGCTCGACGACATCATCGGCGCGGTCGCCCGCGTCTCCGAGGTCGCCGACCAAGACGTACCGCCGACCTCCCACCCGCTGCCGCTGACCAACGTCATGCGCGCGGACGAGGTCCGTCCGTCGCTCACCCCCGAGCAGGCGCTCTCCGGCGCCCCGGCCCAGGAGCAGCAGCGTTTCAAGGTGCCGCAGATCCTGGGGGAGGACTAAACAGCCATGACGGACAACAGCACCATCATCAAGCTCACCGCTGCCGAGATCGCCGCGAAGATCGCCTCCGGCGAGCTCACGGCCGTCCAGGTCACCGAGGCCCACCTGGCCCGGATCGACGCGGTCGACGAGAAGGTCCACGCCTTCCTGCACGTCGACCGCGAGGGCGCGCTCGCGCAGGCCCGTGCCGTCGACGCCAAGAAGGCGGCCGGCGAGAAGCTCGGCCCGCTGGCCGGCGTCCCGCTCGCGCTCAAGGACATCTTCACCACCGAGGACATGCCGACCACCGTCGGTTCCAAGATCCTCGAAGGCTGGATCCCGCCGTACGACGCGACCCTCACCAAGAAGCTGAAGGCCGCCGACGTCGTCATCCTCGGCAAGACCAACATGGACGAGTTCGCCATGGGGTCCTCCACCGAGAACAGCGCCTACGGCCCGACCGGCAACCCCTGGGACCTCACCCGCATCCCGGGCGGCTCCGGCGGCGGCTCGTCCGCCGCGCTCGCCTCGTACGAGGCTCCGCTCGCCATCGGCACGGACACCGGCGGCTCCATCCGCCAGCCCGCCGCCGTCACCGGCACCGTCGGCGTCAAGCCCACCTACGGCGGCGTCTCCCGCTACGGCATGGTGGCCTTCTCCAGCTCCCTGGACCAGGGCGGCCCCTGCGCCCGTACCGTCCTGGACGCGGCCCTGCTGCACGAGGCGATCGCCGGGCACGACCCGATGGACTCGACGTCCATCGACGCCCCGGTCCCGCCGGTCGTCGAGGCCGCGCTGAGCGGCAGCGTCGAGGGCATGCGCGTCGGTGTCGTCAAGCAGTTCACCGGTGAGGGCTACCAGGCAGGCGTCGTCCAGCGCTTCAACGAGTCGGTCGAGCTGCTGAAGTCGCTCGGCGCCACCGTCGTCGAGCTGGACTGCCCGTCCTTCGACCTCGCCCTGTCGGCGTACTACCTGATCGCGCCGTCCGAGTGCTCCTCCAACCTGGCCCGCTTCGACGCCATGCGCTACGGGCTGCGCGTCGGCGACGACGGCACGAGGTCCGCCGAGGACGTCACCGCGCTCACCCGCGAGGCCGGCTTCGGCGACGAGGTCAAGCGTCGCGTCATCCTCGGTACGTACGCACTCAGCTCCGGCTACTACGACGCGTACTACGGCTCGGCGCAGAAGGTCCGCACCCTCATCACGCAGGACTTCGAGAAGGCCTTCGAGAAGGTGGACGTCATCGTCTCCCCGACGACGCCCACCACCGCCTTCCCGATCGGCGAGCGCGCCGACGACCCGATGGCGATGTACCTCGCGGACCTGTGCACCATCCCGACCAACCTCGCGGGCAACTCCGCCATGTCGCTGCCCTGCGGCCTGGCCCCCGAGGACGGCCTGCCGGTCGGGCTGCAGATCATCGCCCCCGCCATGAAGGACGACCGTCTCTACAAGGTCGGAGCCGCCGTCGAGGCCGCCTTCGTGGAAAAGTGGGGTCACCCGCTGCTGGAGGAGGCTCCGTCGCTGTGAGCGCACTGACCAAGGCCAAGGGCTTCAAGAAGTCCAAGACCGGTACGTACCTGTCCATCGGCACCACCGCCTTCGGTGCGGTCGGCGTGTACAAGCAGGCCAAGAAGGCACGCCACGAGCACGACACGCTCCGACTGATCGACGCCGTTGTCTCCGCCGCCGCCATCGCCACCGGTGTCGCCCTGCTGCTGCGCGAGCTCAAGCGCCTCGGCGATGACGACGTACTGCTGGGCTGAGAGGGAAGTTTCACCGTGACTGTCACCGACCTGGTGTCGTACGAGGACGCGCTCGCGTCCTACGACCCCGTCATGGGCCTGGAGGTCCATGTCGAGCTCGGCACCAAGACCAAGATGTTCTGCGGCTGCTCCACCGAGCTCAAGCAGGACGCCAACTCCCAGACCTGCCCGGTCTGCCTCGGCCTGCCCGGCGCCCTGCCGGTCGTCAACGAGATCGGCGTCGAGTCCGCCATCAAGATCGGCCTCGCGCTGAACTGCGAGATCGCCGAGTGGTGCCGCTTCGCCCGGAAGAACTACTTCTATCCGGACATGCCGAAGAACTTCCAGACCTCCCAGTACGACGAGCCGATCGCCTACAACGGCTATCTGGACGTCCAGCTGGAGGACGGGGAGACCTTCCGGGTGGAGATCGAGCGCGCCCACATGGAGGAGGACACCGGCAAGTCGACCCACGTCGGCGGTGCCACCGGCCGTATCCAAGGCGCGTCCCACTCCCTGCTCGACTACAACCGCGCGGGCATCCCGCTCATCGAGATCGTCACCAAGCCGATCGAAGGCGCGGGCGCACGGGCCCCCGAGGTCGCCAAGGCGTACGTCGCCGAGCTTCGCGAGCTCATCAAGGCGCTCGGCGTCTCCGAGGCCCGCATGGAGATGGGCCAGATGCGCTGCGACGTCAACCTGTCGCTGCGCCCCAACGGCACCGAGACCTTCGGTACGCGCTCCGAGACGAAGAACGTGAACTCGCTGCGTTCCGTCGAGCGTGCCGCCCGTTTCGAGATCCAGCGCCACGCGGCCGTGCTCTCCTCCGGCGGCACGGTCGTGCAGGAGACCCGGCACTTCCACGAGGAGGACGGCTCCACCACGGCCGGCCGCATCAAGGACAACGCCGAGGACTACCGCTACTTCCCCGAGCCCGACCTGGTACCGGTCGCCCCGGCCCGCGAGTGGGTCGAGGAACTGCGCAAGGGCCTCCCCGAGCTGCCGCGGCTGCGCCGCAACCGGCTGAAGGAGGAGTGGGGTGTCTCCGAGCACGACATGCAGTCCATCCTCAACGCCGGCGCGGTCGACCTGATCGTCGCCACGACCGATGCGGGCGCCCCCTCGGACCAGGCCCGCAAGTGGTGGATGGGCGAGCTGGCCCGTAACGCCAACGAGACCGGCCGCGGTCTCGACGAGCTGCCGATCACCCCGGCGCAGGTCGCCAGGGTGGCCGAGCTCGTCGCCTCGGGCGACCTCAACGACAAGCTGGCCCGCCAGGTCATCGAGGGCGTCCTCGCGGGCGAGGGCGACCCGGACACCGTCGTCGAGAAGCGCGGCCTGAAGGTCGTCTCCGACGAGGGTGCGCTGTCCACGGCCGTGGACGAGGCCATCGCGGCCAACGCGGCCATCGCGGACAAGATCCGTGGCGGCAAGGTCGCGGCGGCGGGCGCGCTCGTCGGCGCGGTCATGAAGGCCACCCGCGGCCAGGCGGACGCGGCCCGGGTGCGTGAGCTGATCCTGGAGAAGCTCGGCGTCGAGGGCTGACCCCTCCGCGCAGGCATGTCCCCGAAGGGGCGGCGCACCCGTGAGCCGGGTGCGCCGCCCCTTGGACTTCCCGCGGGACCTGTTGGACGTTCACCACGCAGCCGTACGAAATCCTTCCCCGCGCCACCCGCCCTGATTAGCTTCCCGGCTGTACGACAGGACTCGGGAGGCTCAACTTGACCACGGACATTTCACGGCGACGGCTCCTCGCGCTCGGCGGCGGTGCGCTCGGCGCCGCGGCGGCGGGGTCGCTGCTGCCGCCGTCGCTGCAGGCCGCGATCGCCGCGCAGCCGGCACACCCGGCGGGGTCCAAAGGCCGTGACGGGCTCGGAGCCATCAAGCACGTGGTGATCCTGATGCAGGAGAACCGTTCCTTCGACCACTACTTCGGGACGCTCCGGGGCGTACGCGGCTTCGGTGACCGCAACGCCGTCGAGCTGCCCTCGGGCAAGCCGGTCTTCGAGCAGCCCGCACCGCTGGGCACCTCCGTGCTGCCGTTCCCGGTGCGCGACGCCGCCGAGACGCAGAAGAAGGACCTCCAGTACATAGGCGCGCTCGACCACTCCTGGAGCGGTGGCGGCAAGGCGTGGGCCGGCGGGTGGATGAACGGCTGGGTGACCGCCAAGACGGCCGCCACCATGGCGTACTACGACCGCCGCGACATCCCGCTCCACTACGAACTGGCCGACACCTTCACGGTCTGCGACGCGTACCACTCCTCCATCCACTCCTCCACGAGCCCCAACCGCAACCACCTGTGGAGCGGAAAGACGGGCTACGAACCCAACGGCAAGCGGGCCGTCGGCAACGACGCGTACAACGAGGCCACCCACCCCGGCTACGACTGGGGCACGTACGCGGAGCGGCTGGAGAAGGCCGGGCACAGCTGGCGCACGTACACCGAGTGGGAGAACTTCACCGACAACCAGATCGAGTTCTTCGCCACCTTCAAGGCGGTCGCCCGCAAGGCGCTCGCGAAGACCGGCGGCCACACCTTCATGGAGTCGTTCTACGCCGCGGTGCGTGACGCGGACGCCGCGGAGCGGGAGCGGCTGCTCGGCCTGCTGGAAGAGGGTGTCGCCACCCTCGGCAAGGCCGAACGCAGCCTCTTCGAGCGGGGGTTGCGACGGGTGGAGACCGGAACGCTGGCCGACGAGTTCGCCAAGGACGTGGCCGCGGGCACCCTGCCCGAGGTCTCCTACCTGGTGCCCTCGGCCGTCGACTCGGAGCATCCGAGCGTCTCCTCGCCGATCCACAGCGCGACGATCGTCTACAAGGTCCTGGACGCGCTGGGCAAGCACCCCGATGTGTGGCGGCACACCGCCGTCTTCATCAACTACGACGAGAACGACGGCTTCTTCGACCACGTGCCGCCGCCGGTCGCCTCGCCCGAGGTGACCGAGGAGCAGTGGGAGGGCAAGCCCACCGGTCTCGGCATGCGGGTGCCGATGCTCGTCGTCTCTCCGTGGACCATCGGCGGCCATGTCTGCTCCGAGGTCTTCGACCACACCTCCGTCATCCGCTTCCTGGAGCGCTGGACCGGGGTGAAGGAACCCAACATCGGCGACTGGCGGCGCACTGTCACCGGCGATCTGACCTCGGCCTTCGACTTCTCGCGGGCACGCCGCCGCCCCGAGGTGGAGCAGCCGGGCGCCATTCCGCCGTTCAGCGGCCGCTGGGCGCCGAAGCCGCCGCTCGTGCAGCAGATGCCGGTGCAGGAGCCGGGCGCGCGTCCGGCACGCGCGCTGCCGTACCAGCCGGACGCGCAGGCGAAGCCGGTGGACGGCGCGGTGCAGGTGGCCCTCAGCAACACCGGGCGCTCGTCGGCGCACTTCGCGCTGTATCCGTACGCGGGTGAGTTCCCCGTACCGCAGCACCGGGACGTGAAGGGTACGGCGCAGTGGACGGTGCCCGTCACCGGCGAGGCGTACCGGTTCACGGTGACGGGGCCGAACGGCTTCCGCCGCGAGTTCGCCGGGGCTGCGAAGGACGGCGCCCCGGCCGAGGTCGCCTCGCGGATCGACGCCCATGAGCGCGATCTGCATCTCACGCTGCGTAACACGGGGCGCACGACGCTCACGTTCACCGTGCGACCGCTGGGCTACGTCGACGAGGCGGACCTGCGGGACTGGACCCGGACCGTCAAGGTCAAGCCGGGGCGCAGCCGCACGGTGGTGCACTCGGCGGCCGACGCACACGGCTGGTACGACCTGGCCGTCACCGTCGACGGGGACGACAGCTTCCGGCGCCGCCTGATGGGACACATCGAGAACGGCCGGGCGAGCGTCTCGGGCTGATCCGGATCCGGGAGGCGGGGTGCCGCGGATCGTCCTACGGCGCGGCGCCCTGCCGGAAGGCGCTGTGAATAAGACCACGAAAGAGGCAAAGGATCACATTAGGGTGCCAGAGTTGCGGTTCTAAGGCCATGCGTTCTTTGCAGGTAATCCATGCTTTGTTCCGGCAAAGGGCCACGAACCAGGCAGGGAGCACGTCCGTTGGCTGCCATCGCCCGCTGGTGCATCAGGCACCGCCTCGTCGCCGTTCTCATCTGGCTGTTCGCCCTCGGCGGCACGGCCACCGCGGCGGGCTTCGCGGGCTCCGCATACTCCAACGACTACGAGGTGCCCGGTACGGAGTCCGGCCGGGCCACCGAGCTCCTCAGGAGCGGCTTCACGGATCTCGGCGGTGACACCGACACCATCGTCTGGCACACCTCCGACTCCACCGTGCGGGCCGACGACGTCCGCCAGACGATGACCCGGACCCTGCACGAGGTCGAGGAACTGCCCGGGGTCGGCGCGGTCACCGGACCGTACGGGGCGTCCGGCACCGCACAGATCAGCGGCGACGGACACACCGCCTACGCCACGGTCACCTTCGACCAGCCGGTCGAGGACATCCCGGTGCAGCAGGTCAGTGCGGTCGTGGACACCGCGAAGGCGGCCGCCGGGGACCATCTCCAGGTGGAGCTGGGCGGCCCCGCCGTCGCCCTCACCGAGGCACCCTCCATCCACCTCAGCGAGGCTGTCGGGGTCGTCGTCGCGGCGGTGGTCCTCTTCCTCGCCTTCGGCTCGCTCGCCGCCAGCATGCTGCCCATCGCCACCGCGCTGGTCTCCGTCGGCACCGCCTACGCGGGCACCGTACTGCTCGGCCATCTGATGACCGTCGCCGACTTCGCGCCGATGCTGGGCATGCTGATCGGGCTCGGCGTCGGCATCGACTACGCGCTGTTCATCGTCACCAGACACCGCAGCGGACTGCGCAGAGGCATGTCGGTCACCGAGGCCGCGCAGCACGCCGTCGCGACGACCGGCCGCGCCGTCGTCTTCGCCGGGGCCACCGTCTGCATCGCACTGCTCGGCATGCTGATCCTGCAGCTCGATTTCCTCAACGGTGTGGCGATCGCCGCCTCGCTCACCGTCGTCCTGACCGTGGCCGCCTCCGTGACCCTGCTGCCCGCCCTGCTCTCCTTCATCGGCCCGCGGGCGCTGAGCCGGCGCGAGCGCAGACGGCTCGCCGAGCACGGCCCGCAGCCCGAGCCGCCCACGGGCTTCGCGGCCCGCTGGTCCGCCTTCGTCGAACGCCACCCCAAGCTGCTCGGGGCGTTCGCCGCCGTGGTGATGCTGGTCCTCGCGCTGCCTACCTTCTCCCTGCATCTGGGCACCTCCGACCAGGGCAACAACCCCGCCTCGTCGACCACCCGGCAGGCTTACGACCTGCTGGCCGACGGATTCGGCCCCGGCGTCAACGGGCCGCTGACCATCGCCGCGCAGCTGGACGGCGCGGACGACCGGCTCGCGATGGACGCCCTGCCCGCCACCCTGCGGTCCACCGAGGGCGTGGCCTCGGTCGGCCCGGTCACGTACAACAGCAGCGGCAGTACGGCCTTCGTCACCGTCGTACCGAAGTCGTCGCCGCAGTCCCAGGAGACCAGCGAGCTCGTGGACCGGCTGCGTACGGACGTCATACCGAAGGCCGAGGAGAACAACTCCCTCCAGGCCCATGTCGGGGGAGTGACCGCCAGCTACGACGACTTCGCCCAGATCATCATCGGCAAACTCCCGCTCTTCGTCGGCGTGGTCATCGGGCTCGGCTGTCTGCTCCTGCTGCTGGCCTTCCGGTCGATCGCCATCCCGCTGAAGGCCGCGGTGATGAATGTGGCCGCCGTCGCCGCCTCGTTCGGGGTCGTCGTCGCGATCTTCCAGTGGGGATGGGGGAGCGAACTGCTGGGGCTCGGCAGCGCGGGGCCCATCGAACCGTTCCTGCCGGTGATCATGGTGTCCGTGCTCTTCGGGCTCTCCATGGACTACCAGGTGTTCCTGGTGGGGCGGATGTACGAGGAGTGGCTGGAGACCGGTGACAACCGGCGGGCGGTCCGGGTGGGCCTCGCCGAGACCGGCCGCGTGATCAACTCCGCGGCCGTGATCATGATCTCGGTCTTCCTCGCCTTCGTCCTCAGCGGGGACCGGGTCATCGCCATGTTCGGCATCGCGCTCGCCGCGGCCGTCCTGCTGGACGCCTTCGTCCTCCGTACGCTGCTGGTTCCCGCGCTGATGCATCTGCTCGGCGGAGCGAACTGGTGGCTGCCGCGCCGACTGGACCGGCTGCTGCCACGGATCAGCATCGAGCCGCCCGAGTCCGGGCCGCCGCATGCGAAGATCCCGCAGGCGGCGCAACCCGCGGAGGTGGCGCAGACCGAGCAAGCGATGGAAGCGGTTCGAGAAGGAGCATGATGTTCGCGATATCCCTGGGCGACGACGGAGCGGAACTGCGTCCGCTGGAGATCTGGCAGGCGCAGGAGTTCCTCGACCACATGGACCGGGCCCGGGAGCTCGTCGATCCGTGGATCCCCTTCGCCTCCTTCGCCACCGACCTGGACTCGGCGCGTGCGCTGCTGCGGCGGTACGCGGAGAAGCAGGCGGCGGACACGGGGCGGATCTACGGCATCTGGCTGGAGGGCACGCTCGTCGGCGGTGTCCTGTTCCGGATCTTCGACGCGGAGTCGGGGAACTGCGAGATCGGCTGCTGGCTGGAGCCGGCGGGCGAGGGGCGCGGCCTGATCACCCGGGCGTCCCGGAGGCTGATCGACTGGGCGGTCTACGAGCGCGGCATGCACCGCGTGGAGTGGGTCGCGTCCGCCGCGAACACCGCCAGTATCGCCGTGGCCAAGCGGCTCGGCATGACACGTGACGGGGTGCTGCGCGAGAGCTATCTCTACCGGGGCGAGCGGCACGACTCGGAGATCTGGTCGGTGCTGGCCCCGGAGTGGCGGGCGCGGAAGGACTGAGCGCCGGCCGTGCCGGTCGGTCTTATGCCCTGGGGCCGAACCGGGCCGGTGCGTACTTGCTCTGGTGCTCGCGGTACGAGCGGGCGAGGTGGTGCTGGAGCCGGATGTGGCGAAACTGGTACACCGCGCCGGTCTGGCGCAGGACGCCCCTGCGGTAGGCGTCGTCCAGGAAGGCCACCGTGTCCCAGGGCAGCTTGCCGGTCAGGGGCAGCCAGACCCGCGACAGGACCAGCCACCGCCCCCAGGCGGTGAACGAGAGCGCGTACGAGCACGTACCGCCGATCCCTCCGACGGCACCGATGACGAGCCCGCCCTCCACGTTCCAGACCAGTGGTCCGAGGATTCCGTCGAGCAGGTCGGTGATCAGATGCCCGCCGACCGCGATCGCCAGGGTGAGCATCGGTACCAGTACGAGAACCTGCCGGAGCACCGTCGCTCGGTTCGCGGCCAGCAGGCCGGCCGGGGTGGCCGCGGAGGCGACGTCCAGCGGCGCTTCGAGCACGGCCGTGATGCCGAAGACGAGTCCGGCGCCCGCGCCGAAGATCAGGCCGAGGACCAGCATGTTGATGAGGGTGCCCTTGATCACCAGCTCGTTCGCGAGCGGGATCCCGTAGTACAGCCAGCGCTGCAGGGCGAGGGCACTGGCGCATCCGGCGCCCATCACGAATGCGCCCGGCAGAACGGCGCCGAACCTGGCGACGAACGTACGCACCGGTCTGCGGCCGACGCCGGTTCCCCCGCCGGGCAGCCGCAGCCGCACATGGGCGGGTTCGAAGGCCGTGGAGCCGAACCGGACCAGGATCGCGTGGACACACCCGAAGGCGAGACCGGCGACCACCCCCATCGAACCGCCCGACATGAGGGCCTCGCCGACCGGGAACGGCAGGTTGATCAGGCTGACGAACCACACGGCGAGCGCGACGCAGAGAGCCGAGGACACCGCCACCGACAGCAGCCGAGTGGACAGCCGCAGCGAATCACCGATCCGCCACCACGCGAGGTCCTGCCGGTCGCCGTCGAGCCGGGCCAGATGGTGGGCGAGATGGCCGAGCCAGCGCTCGGCGCGCTCCGGATCACGGTGCCGCTCCCGGCGACGGGTGGCGCCGCGCTCGGCGACGCGGCGCCGGTAGACCGTCGGCACGAAGCCCGCCAGCAGATGTTCTTCGAGGGAGTTCTCGTCGGGGAAGCGCTCGACGTCCAGCAGCTCCGCCGGATTCCTGTCGGGCGCCTCGCTGTACATCGTCCGCGCCAGGATGATCATGAGCGGGGTGCTCAGGACGCTGGCCAGGGGGGTGGCCGCCCCGCTCTCCCGGGCGCGCAGCCGGTCCAGTAAGGGGGTCCAGACCGCCGCGCTCCCGCCGTCGCCGCGGGGGACCGGCCGGGCCGTCCGGGGCAGGTAGGCGGCGAGGTCGTCGAGGGTGAGATCGGTGAGTTCGAGGCCGGCGGCCCAGACCAGCGGGGCACCGGCCTCCTGGACGGCCTCGGTGTACTCGCCGCGCCGGCTGGTCAGGACGAGCGGGAGCGAGGTGGTGTTGAGCACCTCCAGGGCCGTACTCCGCAGCCCCTCCGCGATCTCGTCGAACCCGTCCAGGACCGGCAGTACGAGATCCGCGTCGACCAGGGCGGCCGCCAGCGTCGACCCGTCGGGCGCCCGACGGGTGAGATGCGGGTGGTCGCGCACCAGCCGGTCGATCAGCCAGTCCCGCAGCGCGACGGCCGTGGGATCCCAGGAGCCGATGCTGAAGACCACCGGCACCCGGTCGTGCGGCTCCCGGGCCTCCAGTTGGTCGAGGACGAATCTGATCGTCAGGATCGACTTGCCGGACCCGGCCCGGCCAAGGACCACGAGCCGCCCGGACCCGATCCGCCGGTAGACCTCGGCCACGCTGCCCAGATCGCCGCTCAGGTCCATCGGATCCGGCGTCGCTCCCGGCGGCAGACGCTGAATGTTCTCCGAATGATCGGTCAGCGATTCGGGGGCGTCCTGCCAGCGCACCGGAAGCGGAAAAGGGTCGTGCACCCGGCGGTGTTCCTCCTCGCGCTGCCAGCGACGCCGGATTTCCCGGGCCAATTCGGTGGCGGCGGTGAAAAGTTCACCGTGAACGGGTGAGCCGACAGGAGTGGGGCGGATTTTTGGCCCGGAATGCTGCCCGGGAGTCCGGCCGGTGACCTGCCCGTAATTCTGCACGGAATTCTGTGCGGGCAGGGGCGCGGGCGCGGATTCCGGTACGGATGCGGGGGCGGATTCCGGTACGGATACGGGCTCGGGTTCGCCGGCCGGTTCGGCCTTCGGCTTCGCGAGCGTGGCGGCGAGCAGCTTACGGTCCTCGGGTCCGGCCTCCAGCGCGTCCGCCAGCAGGTTCACCGTACCCAGACGGTGATCGCTGGATCTGCCGTTCTCCAGTCTGCGGATCGTACGCACGCTCACTCCGGACCGTGCCTCCAGCTGCTCCTGTGTCAGCCCCGACCGATTGCGTAGCCGACGCAGCAAAGTGCCGAGCTGATCCGCCACTTCGACATCCCTCCACCACCGTGCGCGGTCGCGACGACCCTACCGGTGACGACCGGTCATATATGGCCGGTCGCCTGTCCTGTTCGCCGAATGGCGTGAACAGCACGATCAGTGGTGCCCGGCAGGTGCGCCGACACGGGGCGGCGCAACCCGCCGGGCATCCGGGAAGCAGATGGCGTCGATGGGGCCGGACCGGCACCGGTATCGGACCTGATCGCCTCTCATGACTTTCTCCTGCTACGACTCATGAGGAGTTGACATGGCCTATCGATTCTGGTGCGGGGAATGCGGATTCAAGACGCCGTGGCTCGCCGAGTCCGAGGGCGCGCAACGCCAACTGGAGCACTACACCAAGCAGCACCCGGGAATTCTCGCCGGTGGTCATGTGGAGACCAACCGGAAAAGTCCGCAAGGCAACGGACTCGGCTGCCTTCAAGTGGCAGGAATTCTCGTCCTTTTGCTGTTCATCGCGGCCGCGTGCCAGCGCTGAGGCGCGGCCGAATCCCACCAGACAGCCGGAATGACCGATCGACCGAAAGGGACAGGAAAGAAAATGAGCATGCGTGACGATTCCGGAGCAGGCATCGAGGCCGGCCCGGCGAACCGGTCCACCGATGGCGCGGCCCGACGCTCCTCGCGGATGCGCGGACACCGGCGCCGGCTGCTGCCGGTGGCCACCGCGGCCTGCCTGCTGATGACCGGGGTCGGCACGGCGACCGCCGCCGCTCCGGCCATCGGCTCCTCGGCCACCCGCTCCACGGCCGCCGCCCGGACTCCGGCCGACATCCTGCAGGCCGGTGCCCAGCAGGGGGTTGCCGACGGGTACCCGGGAGTGATCGGCATGGTCCGGCAGGGCGACACCGCCCAGTACGTGCACGCGGGTGTCGGTGACCGCGTGACCAAGGTGCCCGCGGACCCGAAGGCGAAGTTCCGGATCGGCAGCAACACCAAGGCGTTCATCTCCACCGTGCTGCTCCAACTGGAGGGCGAGAAGCGGCTCTCGCTGGACGACACCGTCGCCCGATGGCTGCCGGGGGCGGTCGCCGCCAACGGCTACGACGGCTCGAAGATCACAATCCGTCAGCTCCTCAATCACACCTCGGGCCTGCCCGACTACTTCAGCTCGGTGCAGATCCACGGGCCGTACTTCCTCAACCTCAACCCGAGGGAGGCCATGCCGCCGCAGACCCTGGTCAACGTGGCTCTCGCGATGCGCGCGCCGACGAGCGCGCCGGGGGAGAAGTTCGGCTACTCCAACACCAACTATGTGCTCGCGGGCATGGTGATCAAAGCCGTCACCGGCTCCGAACCGGCCGCGGAGGTCCAGCGGCGGATCATCGAGCCGCTCGGTCTGCGTGACACCGGCTTCCCCACATCCGACCCCGCGCTCTACGGCAACTACCTCCACGGCTACGCGATCCGGGCGATCCTGATCAACGACGCCACGGTCTCCAACGTGCAGGTCTTCGGGAGCGCCGGTGCCATGGTGTCGACCATGGACGACCTCACCACCTTCTCCCGGGCGCTGCTGACCGGAAAGCTCCTGGAGCCCGCGCAGATGGCCGAGCTCAAGACCACCGTGCCGGTGACCGCCGACACCGACTACGGGCTGGGCATCAAGCACATGAAGCTGCCTTGCGGGAAGTGGGCCTGGGGGCACAACGGCGCGGTGCTCGGCTACTTCAGCGGGTGGCTGAGCAGCGAGGACGGCACCGAGCAGGTGGCGCACGCGAACAACGAGTTCCATCTGCTCGGCGGTACGCCGGGACAGGCCCATACGGGCAAGTCCATGACGGACGCGTTCTGCGCGCTCTGAGGACCGCGACCGGAAGGGCTCTCCCGGCGGCCGGGCCGACACCCGGCCCGGCCGCCGGGCCGGGACCTTCACCCACAGCGAGAGCCGCGTGCTCTCGGAGAGGACACCCCATGAGAACACCGCTGACCAACTGGCGGGCGCGGACGAGGACGGCTGTCGTCGCCGCCGCGCTGACCGTCACCGCGACCCTCACCGCCCCGCTCGCGCATGCGGAGAGCGCCGCCCCTCCGGTGCTGACCGACGGGTTCGGCCTGACCCAGGTCGCCGGGGGCACCGAGGTGCACTCGGACACCGACTTCACCATCACCGTGACCACCCCGCAGGTGGCCGGGAAGCACAAGATCCGCATCTTCCTGCCCAGCGGCTACCGCACCGAGCCCGGCAAGCGCTGGCCGGTGGCGTACTTCCTGCACGGCGGGCCCGGAAACCCGGACGATGCCGCGGCCGCCCCGGCGCTGCGTTCCGACTCGATGATCACCGTCGTGCCGGACGGCGGCCGCAAGGGCTGGTACGCCGACTGGCTCATGCAGAACACCGCCGAGGGCGCCGCGAACTGGGAGACCTTCCACCTGAAGCAGGTCGTTCCCTTCATCGACGCCAATCTGCGCACCATCGCAGACAAACAGCATCGGGCCGTCGTCGGCCTTTCGATGGGCGGGTTCGGCGCCCTGCACTACGGCGAGGCCCGCCCCGACCTCTTCGGTCACGTCGCCTCCCTGTCCGGCGGCATCGACTTCGGCATGGCGGAGGTCCGCGCGGCGGTCCTGGCCACGGAACTCAACATCACGGGCGCCTGGTGTGCCGTGAGCACCTCCACCCCGCCCGGGACCGGCCGGTGCACCGGTTACGGGCCCACGGTCGACAGCGATGCGATCTTCGGCTCCCCGTACCCGGTGCTGAACGCGGACCGGATCTGGAAGGCGGTCGACCCCGCCGCCACGACCAACCTGGCGAAGCTCGCCGGTGCCGAGCTCACGCTCTACACCGGCGACAACGACGTGATCGACCACTTCACCGCGATCGCCGCCAGGAACGTCAAGACCCGCATGGACGCGCTCGGTCTGCCCAGCCGCCTCGTCGACTACGGCGACGGGTCGGCGCTGGCGCCCACCTGTGACGGTGGCCACAACTACGGCTGCTGGGCCCCCGCGCTGGCCGACTACATCCCCCGGCTCCAGGACTCGTTCGCCACGGCGGGCTGACCTCCGACGGAATCAGGACCGGCCCCCGGCCGGCCCGGTCATACGGCTCTTGTCGTCCTGGTCACCAGACCCGGGCGGACTCGGTCACCCATACCCAGTGCGCGAGCAGCCGGGGATATCGATCAACC